>DAOSWV010000013.1:69500-94713 GCA_035380125.1 Oscillospiraceae bacterium | reverse complement strand
TCTCTCGAAAGCATCTCATGGAGCAGCCCATCGGGCAGGTTCGCCTTTTTGCCGCTGATGACATAGGTCTCGACCGTGAACCGCGCCAGTTTGACGTAGGGGTCCTCTCCGGCTTTGACCTTGTCGAGCTTTTCCCGCTGCTTTGTTTTATAACGTTCGCCGATGTTCTGCGTTGCATCCTCCCCGATCACTTCAAAGGCCGCGACGCCGTAGCCGACGCCGAAGGGCCCTTCATACGAGAGCAGCTCATGCGTGACCTTTTTGCCGTCGAGCGCGCCCGCCATGATCTGAAACGATTTCAACCCGCATTCCGCAGCGGCGTCGGTAAAATCGGGCGAAAATTCGAGCAATGCCGAGAAGTCACCCTCAGAAAATGCTTTTGTAATCTGCGCATCGAACTGCGGGCCCTCTGGCGCAAAACCGTAAGGCCCGTTCTCTTTGAGTTTGTGCGACAGGTCTCCACTGGCGATCAATACCACCCGCCGGTCGAGTTCCTCCGCTGCTTTGGCGATGCACTGCCCCAAACGGTAATGGGTTAGCGCCGACATGCCCGAAAGCCCGATGCGGACGAGTTTATAATCTTTATAGAACTTATTTAAAAAATACAGCGGGATCACCGTTCCGTGGTCGAGATCGGGGTCGGTCTGCCCGAACGTACCCGCCGCGACGCCGTTTTCTTCAGCCTGTGCGCAGAGTTCGGCGATCAATTCGGCGTCGTAGTCGGCCGACACACGCACGTTTTCCGCCCGAAAGCGTCCCAGATCGCCCCGGGCAAACCCGCTCGGAGAGATATGAATATAATCCGCATACATCACTGAATGCGGGCTGGTGACTACCACTGTTTCCGGCTTTAAGGCCGCGATGCGTTTCATCACTTCACCGAAAGCCGCCGTAGTTTCGGCGATTTTGTTTTCCTCTCCCCTGCCGACCTCGGGTACGATGATCGGCGGATGGGGCACCGCAAACGCCGCAATAACCGACATGTCCTCAACTCCTCTCTTTTCGATAACCTATTATATCACACGCGCAAAAAATTTAAATATAATCCCGTAAATACAAACATATCACTCTAATTAAAAACATAAATATCTCTGTATGTCGAATTACTGAGGTTTTTCAACAATAAAATCATCAAAAAATTTTTCCGTGTCCATATTACAACCTTTTTCGCGAATGACTTGTGTTACGATTTTTTCCGATGGGATGAAAATCCGAAATTTCCCACCCGTGTTGCGCATTCGGGACGGTCAAACCCGAATATCGAAGAATAAACCACAAACTGAAAGGGGACAATGCAATGAAGAAATTTTCCAAGGCGGCGGCGGTAATTCTCGCAATTATTATGGCAGCGGGACTGTTTGCCGCAACAGTATCCGCTGATACGAACCCATGCTCCTCGTTCTATCACATCTATTACGACGGAAACGGCAGCACCGGCGGTTCTCAAACAGACAGTAGCGAGTACGATTTTTGGCAGAAAGCCATCGTCAAAGGCCAAGGGACGCTTCTGAAAACCGGATATAGTTTTAGTGATTGGAACACGGAATCTGACGGAAGCGGCGATTCTTACGCGCCCGGCTATGAGATTGATTTTGTCATAGGTGTTATCAGTTATCCCGGTTTTTGGTTCTGGGGAATTTGGATTCCGGGCTGGGATGAACCCGTTTACGGAGACAAAGTCCTTTATGCCCAGTGGACAATTAACCAGTTCACGATGACCTTTGATTCTGAGGGCGGGAGTAATGTTGCATCGGTGACTCAGGATTACAACACAACGGTCACGCAGCCCGCGAGTCCGACCAAAGAGGGCTATACCTTCGCGGGTTGGTATACAGGCGACGGCGGCACCGGCAGTCCGGTCGCTTTCCCGTACACCCTAACCGAAGATATTACCGTCTATGCGAAATGGAATATCAATTATTATACGATGATGTTTGATTCCGAAGGCGGAACGAGTGTCTCTCCGGTCACCCAGGCCTATAATACCAAGATCGCCGCACCCACATCACCAACCCGTTACGGTTTCACCTTCGACGGCTGGTATACGGGTTCTCTGGGAACCGGAACCAAGATCAGCTTCCCGTACACGATTAAAAACAACATCACCGTCCACGCCAAATGGCTTGCCAACACCTATACGTTGAAATTCGATTCCGAAGGGGGCAGCGCTGTTGCTTCGCAGACACGATATTACGGTGAATACGTCAACAGTCCCGCGAACCCGACCAAGGACGGCTATACGTTTGAGGGCTGGTATCTGGGCGATAACGGCACAGGCAGCAAAGCCGTGTTCCCGTATAACATCGTCGGAAATGCCACCGTCTATGCCAAATGGAGCAAGAATGAGGTTGTAGAAGTGTCCGTGCCCGCAGCTTCCAGCACACCTGCAACGCCCTCGATTCCTTCAACGACCACGATCAGTTCGACACCTGCTCCGACGAGTGTCCCGGATATGGGCGGAGAAGTCAATACGGTTACAAATACGGTGATTATTTTATCCGTTTTGGTGATTTCGGGAATTGCAGTTCTGGGATACAGAAAACTAAGAGCAGAGAAATAAACAGATTTAAATCATTCGGATAACAGAATCGCTCAAGTCGCTGTTTGCGATTTGAGCGATTCTGTTTTTTGTAAAAAATATTCCACAAAAAGTAAATTTTTACATCCAAACGAAACAAATGTAACCGTTTTGTAACCGATAAATGGTAGAATATTGTCAAATGAATTACTTAAAAGGTGATTCTTGAAGGAACGAACAAACGAAAGGAGCAAAGCATGAAAAAATGGAAGAAGATATCAGCGCTTCTCATTTCGCTGATTATGGTTGCAGGTCTGTTTTCCGCAACAGTTTTTGCAACCACCACGAGTACTGATACAGGATGTCCGTTGAAATATCATATTTATTACAATGGAAACGGCAGTACCAGTGGCTCTCAATCCGCTTCCACCGGTTGGGATTGGGAAAAGATTACGGTGAAAAACCAAGGCACTCTTCAAAAAACCGGTTACCACTTTACCGGTTGGAACACAAAAAGCAACGGCACGGGTGAATCCTTCGCCCCCGGTGATCAAATCGATTTTATCATCGTTTCCGAATGGGTTGAAGGACACTTGGAATACAACCGCTTTGGACTCCCGTATTGGGTACCCGGCTATTGGCATCTCGAATACGGTGACAGAACCCTGTATGCCCAGTGGGCGATCAACACCTATAGTGTGACCTTTAAGACGACCACCGGCGGTAAAATCAACGGTGGAACCGCAGATATCGTCAGAAGCGGTATTAATTATGGTACAAGTATGTCGACCATCACGCCGACTGTAACTGCGAACGAGGGATACACTTTCACGGGTTGGACCCCTGCACTTCCGGGCACTGTGACATCAGCAGGAACTTACACTGCCAACTTCTCGCTTAATACCTACGATGTAACCTTTAAGACGACCACCGGCGGCACAATCAACGGCGGTACTGCAGATGTTGTAAGAAGCAATGTCAATCATGGCACAAGCATGTCGACCATCACACCGACCGTGGCCGCAGACGAGGGTTACACCTTCACGGGTTGGACTCCTGCTCTTCCCGGCACTGTGACATCAGCAGGAACTTATACTGCCAACTTCACGCTTAACACCTATGATGTGACCTTCAAAACAACCACCGGCGGCACAATCAACGGCGGTACTGCAGATATCCTCAGGAGCGGCGTCAATCATGGCACAAGCATGTCGACCATCACACCGACCGTGGCCGCAGACGAGGGTTACACCTTCACGGGTTGGACTCCTGCTCTTCCCGGCACCGTGACAGCGGCAGGAACTTATACTGCAAACTTCACACTCAATACTTATGATGTGACCTTCAAGACGACCACCGGTGGCAAGATCGACGGCAGCACTGCGGATATCCTCAGAAGCGGCGTCACCCACGGCACCGATATGTCAACCATCGTTCCGTCCGTAACCGCAGACGAGGGATACACCTTCACAGGTTGGACCCCTGCGCTCCCCAGTACTGTGACAGCGGCAGGAACTTATACTGCAAACTTCGTGCTTAACACCTATGATGTGACCTTTAAGACCACAACCGGCGGCACAATCAACGGCGGAACCGCTGACATTCTCAAGGAAAATGTCGATCACGGCACACTGATGTCAACCATCGCGCCGGCTGCCGTCGCTGATCACGGCTATACCTTTGCCGGTTGGAGCCCGGTTCTCCCGGAAACCGTGACAGGCGAAGGAACCTATACCGCGCAATTTACGATCAACCAGTACACCATGACCTTTAATTCCATGGGCGGCAGTGCGGTTGCTCCGATCACCCAGAATTTCAATACCGAAATTGCCAAACCGGCTGACCCGACGCTTGAACACTACACTTTCATCGGCTGGTTTGATGTCGAAGGCAACGCAATCAGCTTCCCGTATACCCTGACCGATGACATCACCGTCTATGCCAAGTGGCAAATCAACAGCTATACAATGATGTTCGACTCTGCCGGTGGCACAAGCGTGTCCCCTGTCAGACAGGAATACGGGACGCAAGTCGCACAACCCACCAATCCGACCCGCTACGGCTTCACCTTCTCGGGTTGGTATACCGGTGAAAACGGCACGGGTACGTTGGTTAACTTCCCGTACACCCTCATCGGCAACATTACTGTTCATGCCAGATGGACAGCGGGTACCTTTACGATGACTTTCGATTCCGAAGGCGGTAGCGCCGTGGCCTCGATCTCCGGCAGCTATGGCGAATACATCAACGGCGCCGGAACCCCGACCAAAGACGGCTTCACCTTCGAAGGCTGGTATTCCGGTGACAACGGCACAGGCACTCAGATCACCTTCCCGTATAACATCACAGGCGATGTCACCGTCTATGCCAAATGGGCCGCGGTTGAAGTCGTCTCCGAACCGTCCCTGCCTGCCACATCGAGTCAACCGGCGACAACCATCAGCGAGAATCAAACCCCGACCGATGTTCCCAGCATGGGCAACGACAACCTCGGCACAGCGGCGATCACAATCGGGCTCTTCTCGATGTTCTCCCTTGCCGGCTTGGCCGTGATCGGTTCCAAAAAACGCAAGGCAATAAAATAATTTCTAACGATTAAAAACCCCACATAAGACACCCGCCGGAAGCTCGCCTTTCGGCGGGCGTCTTTTTCCTCTGTTTTGACACTACGCTATATTTATGATAAACTGAATCGAAAATTCAAATTTCTTCGGAGGGAATATGCTGTACCAGAAAAACATACCGGAAACCATGAAATACGATTTCGCCGTCGCGGGAGGCGGTTTAACCGGGGTCTGTACCGCCGTTGCCGCCGCACGGCACGGATTAAAAACGATTTTAATTGAGCAAACCGGTATGCTTGGCGGCGTCGCCACAGCCGGACTTGTCTGCCAGTTGCTCGGCGGTATGAAATTCAGTGAGTCAGGCCCATTCCCCAGAAATGTCGCCGGTCTTTTCAAAGAAATTACCGATAAGCTCATCACCCAAAATGACGCGATCGATCCCGACACCATTGATAAAAAAATCAATCCGCATGGTTGGTTTCCGGGTCTTGCGGCAGGTGTGCCGTTTGACATCGAAGCCATGAAAGCCGAACTCGATCAGATCTGTTTGAACAGCGGTGTTAAACTGCTGTATTTCACCGACATCGTCGACGTCAAAACCGACGGCGAAAAGCTGACGCATCTCATCGTACACAATAAAAGCGGATTGTCCGCTATTTCCGCTACGCGGTTTGCCGACGCCACCGGTGACGCCGACGTCGCTTTTATGAGCGGCTGTCCGACGGTGACGGGCCGTCCCGAAGATCATCTTGTCGCACCCGCCTCTCTCGAATTCCATGTCGATCATGTCGACAAAGAAAAATGCGTGAAATATATTGTTGAAAACAACGAGCAGCGCTTCAGAAAACTGATTTTATCCCTGCGTGAAAAAGGCGAATGGGACTTCCCGTATGAAATTTTTTGCTCCTCGCAAATCACCGAACCCGATACGTTTTTTATCAACACCATCCGCCAAGTCGGCATTGACGGCACCGACGCCGATTCGATGACTGCCGGGATGACGGACGGACGGCAGGAGATTAAAAAACTCTTTGGCTTGATGAAAAAGTATTTCCCCGGATTCGAGAACAGTCGTCTGAAAACCGTCGCGCCTGTGATCGGTATCCGTGAGACCCGTCGTATCGTCGGTGATTACACCCTAACCGTAGAGGAACTTTTAAAAGGCCAAATCTTTGACGACAGCATTGCGGTTTCCTCTTACGGATGGGATCTGCCCGACCCCAAAAAGCCGAGTCTTCAGCCGTTCTCGGGCAAAGAGAAACCCGTCTACACCCATATCCCCTACCGCTGTCTGATTCCGCAGAATATCTCCAATCTGATCGTCGCCGGACGTTCGATCAGTGTCGAGCGTGATGTTTTGGGGCCGATCCGGGTTATGGCGCCCTGCTGTGCGATGGGTGAGGCCGCCGGCCTCGCCGCGGTTGTCGCTGCTAAAGAGGGTTCTTCATTTGAAGACGTGAATATCGGTTCTCTGCATGAACTATTGAAACAGGATAACTGCATCTATCGTATGGGTTGAAATCGAGCATTCGGATTTCATTGACATAAATAACAACATGTAGTCATTTGACTTGTACATAAAAGCCAAATATAGTAATTAAAAAATAAATATTTTAAAAAATCTTTGATTTTGCTCTTGCAATCAGTGTCTAAACTTGATAGAATATGTTCATTGTTTTTACACAGCAAAGATGCTGTGAAACGACTGCGGTCGCAGCAACTGAGGTCGTGAGCTGTATCCGGCGGCTTGTCCGGCGTTTTCGGCTGCATCAGCCATTTACGGCAAAAGAATTACAGAAAGATGAGGATAACGGAAATGACGAAGTATATCTTTGTGACCGGCGGCGTTGTTTC
Source organism: Oscillospiraceae bacterium (assembly GCA_035380125.1). Lineage (NCBI taxonomy): Bacteria > Bacillati > Bacillota > Clostridia > Eubacteriales > Oscillospiraceae > Oscillospiraceae bacterium. Next base: position 87,777 of record DAOSWV010000013.1, on the reverse strand, counting down.
GGGGCTTGGCAAAGGTATCACGGCAGCTTCGCTGGGACGATTGCTGAAACAACGCGGACTAAAAGTCGCCGCGCAAAAGCTTGACCCCTACATGAATGTCGATCCGGGCACCATGAGCCCGTTTCAGCACGGCGAGGTCTTCGTCACGGACGACGGGGCCGAGACCGACCTCGATCTCGGTCACTATGAACGCTTCATCGACGAGAATTTAACGAAATATTCAAACCTGACCTCCGGAAAGGTTTACTGGAACGTCCTGAATCGGGAACGTGCGGGCGGGTATCTGGGCGAGACGGTTCAGATCATCCCCCACATCACCAACGAGATCAAGGACTTTATTTATGCCGGTGCGAAAAACAGCGGTGCAGAAGTTTTGATCACTGAGATCGGCGGTACAACCGGCGACATCGAGAGCCAGTCGTTTTTGGAAGCTATCCGTCAGATTTCACTGGAAGCCGGGCGTGAGAACTGCTTATTCATCCATGTGACGCTGGTACCGTATATCCGCGGCTCCGAGGAACACAAATCCAAACCCACACAGCATTCGGTCAAGGAACTGCGTTCCATGGGTATTTCACCCGACATCATCATCGCCCGCGCCGATGACCCCATCGGAGAAAGCATCAAAGCCAAAATCTCACTGTTTTGCAACGTCAAGCGCGACTGCGTCATTGAAAATCTGACCCTGCCTTGCCTGTACGAAGCGCCGCTGATGCTTCATGAAAACGGCTTGGACAGCGTGGTCTGCCGTGAATTGAATCTAGACTGTCCCGAACCCGATTTGGCCGAATGGCGTGAGATGGTCGCGGGCATTAAAGCTCGCACCCGTACCGTCAAGATTGCCATGGTCGGTAAATATACCCGCCTGCACGACGCTTATCTCTCGATCATCGAATCATTTAATCATGCCGGCAGCAGCTTGGGTGCGAAAGTGAAGATCCTCTGGATCGACAGCGAACGGCTTACCCCAAAAAATACTGCGGAAGTTTTAGCCGAAGCAGACGGCATCTTAATCCCCGGCGGCTTCGGAGACCGCGGCATCGAAGGTATGATTCAAGCGGTCAAATATGCCCGCGAAAATCACGTTCCGCTGTTCGGTATCTGTCTGGGCATGCAGATCATGACCATCGAATTTGCCAGAAGCATCTGCGGTTATACCGACGCCAACTCCGGCGAATTCTCGGTTGACTCCAAACATAAAGTCATCGACATCATGGAAGAGCAGAAAAAAATCATCACCAAGGGCGGCACGATGCGGTTGGGTGCCTATCCCTGCATGACTGTGAAAGACACCATCATGCGCGACTCCTATAAATCCGAAAATATCAGCGAACGCCACCGTCACCGCTATGAATTTAATAACGACTATCGTGACGAATTCCAAGAGAAAGGCCTCGTCATCAGCGGTATCTCTCCGGACGGCATGCTCGTCGAAGCCGTGGAACTCCATGACAATCCGTTTTTCGTCGGCGTCCAGTTCCACCCGGAATTCAAGAGCCGTCCCAACCGCCCGCATCCGCTGTTCGTCTCGTTTATCAGAGCAGCTCTCGGGCAGGTAAAATAACGAATCAAAACAAACGGTCTCCGCAAGGAGGCCGTTTTTTGTAGGGCGCGGCATCCCTGACGCACCGTGCAGATTACACACCGTTTTAAAATAAACAACGTCTTAAGTAGGGAGCGGCGACCCCGGCGCTCCGTTCTTTCGCAATCCGTTCGGCGTGCCGAGCCGTCACACCCTACGGGAAACGAAAAGCAGGCGATAAACAGTGTATATTCCATATAACCCGCTTATTCGGCCTCGTAAAAGACATTGTAGAGATCGGAAAAATAGGCCACATCCCCGTATTTCAACGAGACCTCCAGATGTCCGTAAGAAACCGGTATTTCATTGGCGTTCAATGCGATATCCACCGAACTTCCGTCACCGGTCGGCGCTATTACCGCGACCTGCTGCCGCTGATCGGCGGTCTCGGTTCCGGCCGGTGTTATATACACCGCAATCAAATCGGGAAGATCGCCGTCGATCTGTACGCGCAGCACGGCCATAGTCGTCAGGTCGTACCAAAGCGCATCGGCGGTGATTTCATTCATTTGCCCATCATAAAAACACACGGAGGCCGTTCCGGAACGTTGGAAATCGGCAATATTCACATTCCCCTGTAAGGAAACCGCCGATGAAACTTCTTCAACCGACGTCTCTTCGGATGACTCATGACTGCCGACGAAACAACCTGACAAGCCCCCGAGCATACCGAAAATCAAAAGTGCGGCCGCCAAAAAGGCGATTCCGTTTTCTTTCCTCCCGACGGCAAATATATTACTGCTTTTGCTGTTCATGAACTTCTTCCTTTATAAAATCGTTATTTAACGCATCTCAGCGACAAATCGGTTTCATATTCACAATGACCAATTCGGGCGGATTAAACACCCGGGGAACTTCATTTTTACACAATCCCCGGCTCACGATCAAATCCGTATTTTCCAACTCATAAAGACCCCCGGCGAATTGCGGAAAGAAGCCCTGATTGGGAGAATAAATCCCGTTGACAATTCCCGGAATACGCCACTGCCCGCCGTGGGCATGACCCGATAACACCAGATCGAATCCGCTGTTTTCATAAGCCGCAACCAGTTCCGGCCGATGGGACATCAGTATACAAAATGTCCCGTCCTCGATTTCTTTTTGGCATGTCTCAAGCTGCCGATACCAACCGCTCCCCACGGTGTTCTCTGAATAGGACGAACCGGAAAAAGCCTCGGGGTCATCCACTCCGAAGATCTGCAGTTTTTGATTGTTCACCGTAACGGTTACGCCGGTTCCTTCCAAAACCGTGATGCCGCAGGAACGCACCCATTCTTTTATTTCCGCCGTATCGCTGCGCCAATTCTCGTGGTTGCCGGTGATATAAAAGCACGGATAAAACGCACTCAAGGCCGTTAACAGCCGTTCGGCGTTATCATCCTCGGTATATTCATCGAAAATATCGCCGGAGAGCAGCACAAGATCGGGTTTTTGCTTTTTAACAGCTTTGATCAGATCCTTTTGGCTGCTGCCGTACAGCGAACCATGCAGATCGGTAATCAGCGCGATACGCACCGGCGACTTGAGTTTGCTCGTATGTACGGTATAGGTCCGAATCGCCAGCCCCTGCCAGAAAACCGCAGAGAAAAAAACCGCACAAGCGGCCGTGATTGCGGTCAAAGCGGTGATTTTCTTTTTACCGGCATCGGACATAAAAACCTCTTTTGCATGCGCCTAAAGATGTTCAATCGATATTATTTCATCATTGCAGCCACTGCCTGAACCAGCGGGCGGGTAAGTGTGGTATCACAGCCGAACAAGTTGACGTTTTCACGGGCTTTTTCAGGATCACCTTCACTGTACAACAGCGCACCGGCGACAGCCATCGCATTTGAAAACGCACTGTTATTGATAAAGTCCAAAAGAATTGAATCGGGGGTCGGATCGCTTTTCGCGCCTTCGTCACTGGTCAGACCGGCATGACCGCAAACCCGAATCAGATCTTTGGCGCAGTCGTCGGCGTTGACCTTGCAGTTGAGATTGCGCTGCATCCAGGAAACCGCACGGAACCAGACCGTCGGAATCGGCAGGCAGGACAGCGAACGCACCGTGAACACCTCGGGGTCGGAGATCGTCGAGGCATGGGCAATCATCGCGGCCATCCACATCGCGGCATAGACACCGCCCTTATGGTGACTGACCAGCGTGTATTTCATCGCATTTTCAGCGGCGATTTCGGGCTGTGGCGCAAATGCCACGCCAAACGCGGCGCCGATGGCAAGTGCATCGGAATCGGCACGGAAGGGGTTGGAAAAACTGCCGGTTTCATAAGCGGTTTTGCCGTCCTGTGCGTTTAAAACGGCGATCTTTTGCGCATTAGTCAATTCATCCGGATGTTCGGATAAAAAAGTCAAAACCGTTTCGGGCGTTGCAAAGCCGTGTAATTTAATATACCGCGAGGCAAGCGCATAAGCTGAAAGGCCACGTAAATTCGAATCAGCATTTTCAAGTGCATTTTTCTGCTCATCGGTAAGCCCGTATTGGAACGGTGACTGAAGAATCGGGCACCATTTGATAATCTCCTCCGGCGTCACTGGGTCGATGGTGCGTCCGCCCTTGATCGGCAGCGCCTGACTCTCGGCGTAAAGCGAAAGTGCGGCAGCAGTCTTTTCAGGGCCATTCGGCATATCAGCAACAGCATTACAACGCTGAGAAAAATCTGCGGCGGGAATTTTTGTCTCAATGGCGGTTAAGAAGGGTTCGGCTTTGAGCCCTTCGTTTTCACGGTATGATTTCACATCAAACATTTTCGCGGCCTCCTCGCGGATTGTATATGTGTAACAAGTTTACACTAAAACCTCGGAAAGTGTCAAGTCAATCGGGGATATTGTACTTGAAACCATCACAAAAATATGTTATAATCAGGAAAATTCTGTGTGTAAGGAGATCTGATAGAATGCGCTTGGGGAAAAGCGGAAACGTGATTGTGAATAAACGCACATTTAAACTCGTTATCACCATCTCAATTGTCGTATTGATAGCGATTTTTACAGCGCTTTGGTTCAAGGACCATACACTTGATCCTCGAGATTATTTTTACACCGATTATGTCCAAGGTCTGACCGATTACAAGGTTATCACCGGAACCCACACCTACACGGCCCTCAATATCAATGACCCGGAGAGCATCACCGCCCTATTCGATTATCCCCCGTTCCCGCCCTATGTTCCCGAGGGATATTCCCTCGTAAAAGCGGAGTTGATCGATCAGGATGAGGGCGACGGCCGAAATTTTAAAGCTGTCATCCGTCTTCGTTATGAAGACGATCAAAATCCCGATGATTTCTTTCTGGTCATCATGGCTGAGGGCACGGGACTGATCACCGAGAGCGATTATCGGACTCATAATACATACAGCGCCGATCCCGCAAGTTACAGCGGACATTTCTTGACTTTCGCGGATCATGACCTCTGCATCTATAAATTCATGGGTTCGCAGGCTTACTTTTCAAAATTTGAATTTGCCGATCGGATTTGGACCGTTCATTTCGAAAACGTATCCAAGCACAATATCCGATTGATTATTACCTCAATTTTTACACAGAGCGGAGATGTTGACTGATGGACGACCTGACTTCCCAGCAGAAAAAAGACCGAAAAATTCTATATATCATCTTGATTTGGGTCGGTGTAATCGTTGTATCCCTTGCCGCAATCATGCTCACAACAAAGAGCGGGAACAAAAACGTCAAACAGATTGACCTGCAGTGGAACCAAATTCAATTCGGTGAGACGGTTGAGGCCAATTTCATCTGGGAGGACCTCACCGACATTGATACCCCGGAAGAACTGGAGGCCATCATAGGCGTCAGCCCTTCCATCGAAGCATCCCTATTTAATAACTTCAGTATCGGCGGAATTCGGAAATATACACCGTTTGACGAAACGGGTTATCAACTGCCTGACCTGACCAGTGTCGGCGTTCAGTTTGTCGATAATTCCGACGAGACACGCACGGTACTTTCCATCGTCTCAAAAACCGATGGCCTGACCCTCCAATTCCCGAATTCGGAATACAACAGCGATCTGCGCAACAATGACGAGGCGTGGACGATTATTGACGATGATAACCGCTGCAAACTCTATAAGATCTATGCCGATGGTATGGTTTCGCAATACAGTTATGCCATTTTCGAAAAGGACGGTCATTTTTGGCACATTGAGTTCACCAATATGACCGATGACGAAATCGCTCAAATCATCTATTACGCAATGCAATAGTTTATCTAAACCCCAACTTTTCTCTATTAACAGAAAGGATGGTTGTCATGAGTCACAGAGCAAAAAATTGGTTGATATTCGGCATTATCGTCGCGGTGTTCGCCGGAACGATCGGCGTGGTCAAACTGATTCATTTTCAGAAATATAAGATTCCGGATGACGCGGTTTTAGGCAATCTGGACGTCACTCTGGTTCAAAGCGAGCCCGACATTATCATATCGATATATTCGGACGAAACCGCCGAATCCACTACCATTTATATCTTTCGACCCGACGGCGGACTCAATATCGGCTCTTTTAACGAGGCGATCGACGACGCGCTGTATCCGGAAGTCACAGAGGGTTTTTCCATGAATGAACCGGGCAGCGTTTATTTCATCAAAGACGATAAAGTTTACTGTTGTTCCGCGATCAACCGAAATTGGGAAATCACCGACCGGAAGACCTGGCAGGCATTTGCAATTTTTGAGCTGCGCGACGGAATCCCGTACATTGATGATAATTATATCGTATATAACAATGTCTATCCGATCGCTCTCAGCGAAAATCGCTTGACTTGGAACGATTTTATCGCGCAAGTCAACGAAAAAATTGCCGAATACGAAAGCAGCCGCTGAGTGACAACGAATTTCTTTAAAACGGTTGACAAAACTCCCGCATAATGTTAAAATACTTTTCGCGGTTCGGATCATCCGACCGGATCGTATCCGATTATGACCCGCGAAACTTTATGCGAGAGTGGCGGAACTGGTAGACGCGCACGTTTGAGGGGCGTGTGTCTATGACATACGGGTTCAAGTCCCGTTTCTCGCACCAAAAAATGAAATACCCACCTTGTGTGGGTGTTTTATTTTTTTATACGGGACTTGAACCTCTCAAGCTCCCGTTTCTCGCACCAAAAATAAGACATCCATATTTATATGGGTGGCTTATTTTTTTACGCCGACCTTGTCGGCGTTTGGGACATTGGACCTCTCAAGTCCAATAGCCGCCGCAGCGGGTGTTTTTCTCTGCACCAAAATGAAAAAGTGCTCACATCAGTGAGTGCTTTTTTGTTTTGGTATGGGACTTGAACTTGTTCAAGTCCAAACACGCGCGCAGCGGGTGTTTTTCTCTGCACCAGACTAAATCTGGACGCAAACGCGTCCGGATTCTTTTTGTATTCCAAACTTGGATAGCTCGCGGACAAAGCTCCATCAATCCGAAAAAACAAATACATATTGCTTGTGTGGGTGCTTATTTTTTATACGGGACTTTTATTGAATTGATGTTCTATGATATAATTTGCTTATAAGCGATCTCGGAATCGGAGGTAAACAAACAAAAGATGAAATATACAAAAGAAAAATTCGAATGCGGCAGAGATGCTCTCAAAATACGCGGCTATCTGTTAAAACCCACTCTTTCCGGGAAGATGCCTGCTGTGATTGTCAGCCACGGTTTCGCAAGCAACACGCATGACACCAAGAAATATGCCGAATGTTTTGCGGAAGCGGGATATGCGGCTGTGTATTTTGATTTCTGCGGTTCGGGGAGAAGCAAAAGCGACGGCAAATCCACAGACATGAGCGTATTGACGGAAAAAGCAGACCTCTCGGCCGTTCTTGACGCGCTGCGCTCTCTTGATTTCATCGATCACTCAAAAATTATCCTCGCCGGATGCAGTCAAGGCGGCTTGGTTTCCGCTTTGCTTGCCGCAGAACGCGAATCCGATGTGGATAAGCTCATTTTATATTATCCGGCGCTTTGCATTCCTGACGACGCGCGCCGTGGCAAAATGCTGAACAGCAAGTTCGACCCGGAGAATGTGCCGCAAACATTTCGCGCTCTGTTTGTCAAGCTGGGCGCCAAATTCGCGACAGATGCGCAAAAACTCGATCCGTTCAAAGAGATCTGCACTTTTGCAAAGCCCGTTCTCATTTGCCACGGGACTGCGGATCGCCTTGTCAACATTTCTTATGCACAGAAAGCGGCGAAAGAATACCCGAACGCCAAACTGGTTATTGTCGAAAACGGCGACCACGGATTTTTATTTCACGGCTTTAAAGAAGCCATGCGGGCGACCATGCAATTTTTAAACGAAGATGACCATACAAAGTTGTAAAGTCCAAAACGGAGAAAAAACAGAAGACGCGCGCTGTAAAAGCGCGCGTCTTTTTAACTGTTTCAAAATTTTATTTTTTTGCCGCTTGAATCAATCGGCAGATATTCGCCACCGTGTCTTGCAAGTCCTTTTGCGAAGTCAGTTTTGCGGTTTCAAACGGCACTGCCAGATGATTGATGCTGAAAACGGCAGTCACCCCGTGGCGCAGCACGGCTTCGTAATCGGGTGAGACGTTACCTGCGACCGCAATCACCGGTACGCCGGCTTTTTGCGCATACGCTCCGATGCCCGAAATCACCTTGCCGTAAGCGCTTTGGCTGTCCACCCTGCCCTCGCCCGTAAAGATATAGTCGGCGTCTTTGATGATTTCATCGAAATGCACGGTTTCGAGCAGCAGTTTGATGCCCGATTTCAGTTCCGCATCGAAAAAGGCGGAAAAACCTGCGGCGAATCCGCCCGCGGCACCGCCGCCTTTCAGCGTCAAAATATCCTTTTCGTTTTTTTCTCGGATGATATCCGCAAATTTTTTCAAGTTGCCATCAAGGCGTCTGACCATTTCGGGCGTCGCGCCTTTTTGCGGCCCATAGACAGCCGACGCGCCTTCCGGTCCGCACAGCGTGTTTTCGACGTCGCAGGCGATGGTGAACCGGCAATTTTTCGCCGTTGTATTTATCGTGCTTGCGTCGATTTCAACCAATTCGGCCAGCCCGCCGCCGGTCGGGTCGATCGGGTTTCCGTCGGATTTCAGAAATCTGACGCCGAGTGCCGACAATGCCCCGACGGCGCCGTCGTTGGTCGCGCTGCCGCCGAGTCCCAAAATGATATTTTTGCATCCGTGCCTGATCGCGTCGGCGATCAATTCACCGGTGCCGTACGTTGTCGTCTTTTCGGGGTTTTTCACCGTCACAAGCGGCAGACCGGAAGCGGCGGCCATCTCGACCACCGCCGTCCCGTTTGGCAAAATTACATACTCGGCTTCAACCGGCTGAAATTCGGGTCCGGTGACCGCCTTTTTCACGATTTCACCGCCGAGTACCGCAAAAAACGCCCGCACGGTGCCTTCGCCGCCGTCCGCAGCCGGAACCATCACGACTTTGCTGTCCGGGAAAATCGTTTTGATCCCCGAAGCAGCCGTCTCACAGGCGGTTTTGCTGGTCATCGTGGACTTGAAAGAATCGATCGCAACGACGAATTTCATGTTTTAATACCCAAGCTCTTCACCGACAAGAATCACCTTGATCCGATCCTTATGGCGCTGTTTGGCGCTGATCACATAATTACAGCAAATGCGCGCATCGCTGTTGCAGCCGCTGCCGAGTTCGTCGTTATCGGATTCGCAGCAGACGCCCTTTTCGCGGCAAAAGGTCTCGCAGTTCAAGCGCATGCAGTTACAGGGTGCGGCAACAGTTTTGACCCGCTTCGCAGCGGCATTGATATCCGGCACGATTTTGTTGTATCCGGCGACCACGATGACGCTTTTCGGTCCGAACAACAGCGCCGCAACGCGATTGGAATTGCCATCGACGTTATAGAGCTTACCGTCCAACGTGATGGCATTGGCGGAACACAGATACACGTCCGCTGAAAAGGCCTGAATATAAATTTCACGGATTTGTTCCTTTGATAAACCCGGAACACCTCGGTCGAGATAGTTGTATTTTCCGCTGCGCAGCAGGCCGATGATGCCGCACTCGTCAAGCGTCACCGAACCGCCGCTGCCGACGGTATCGCCCTCGCTGAGCAGTGAAGCGGCAATCTCACGCGCCTCGTTGCGGTCTTTGGCATAAAACCCGCGCATATTGTTTTTCTCCAGCGCAACGATGACGTTTTCGATCTGCCGTTTGACGAACTCCGCTTTTTTCTCAGTCATAATGTTTTAAAAAAGTCCCAGCTTCAAAACACCCTGTGCGGAACGCGCGCAGCTGTCGAGCACCGGCATTGTGTAGCCCTCCTGTTCGACAATAAAGTGTTTGATCCCGATCTGTTTGCCCGTTGTGATCAGCGATTTGAAATCGATGATGCCATCGCCGAGTTCGACGTTTTTCTTTTCGCCGTTGACGATACCGAGTTCCTTCATGTGCATCAGCACTTCGCGGCCGGCATATTTTTTGACATACTCCATCGGATCGACGCCCGCGAATTTCACCCAGTAGACGTCAAATTCAAACGTGACACGCGGATCGGATTCTTCCGCCAGCAGGTCGATGAAACGCTTGCTGCCCGCCATGCGTTCGAATTCATAGGCGTGGTTGTGATAGCCGACTTTTACGCCGCTCTTGGCGCCTTTTTCAGCCGCGTTCGAGAGCAGTTCGGCGATTTTTTTCACGTCGTCGGCCGTCTCCATGCCGCCGCTGGCCAACACAATATTCGTGCTGCCGACGGCCAGATTATATTCCATTTGCATATCGAAATCTTTACCCACGCCGTCCGGTCCGACATGCGTACTGACCGCTTTCAAGCCGCTGTCGTCGAGCAGTTTTGCCATCTCGGCTGGTTTCAACCCGTAATATCCCGCAAACTCGACCTCGGTGTAACCCATCTCGCCGACTTTTTTCAATGTCCCCGCTACATCATCCTTGATGACGTCGCGCAATGAATAAAGTTGAATTCCGAATCCCATAATTACATCTCCTTACCGATGTTTAAAGTAATTTTATTTTAACACAGCCGACACGGCTTTTCAATGTCTGTCGCCGATTAAATCATTTTCTGAAAAAGCGTTTAACCCGGTTTTCGGAATCGGGAACCATCTCGAGCAGCGTCTGACCCATCAATGACTCTGCGGTATTTGATTTGTTATCGGTAAGCCGCACAAAGGTCTTGCAGAGAATGTAATCTCTGACACGAATCATATTCATCGGGTCGTAACCGGTGATGAGAAAATCACCGTCCATTACGGATTCGAACGAATGGATGAATTCCTCGATTTCGCTTTCATGTTCATATCGCGTTTTAATCAGGGCTTTCTCCAACTCGATGTCGGCTTCCGTAAGCTTCGGCAATTCCGGTGAGAGCGTATCCGCAATCCATCCCCAGACCGGTTGTTTTGCGCCTGAAATATCGTGGTGAAAATCAATCCCGAGTTCTTTTACCGTCAGCAGCAGTACCGCACCTGAATAATAGGAGATTCGCCGGATGTCAAATTGCAACGCGCTCAAATCCCGCAGTTTTCTGATATAAATCTTGCAGCGCTGCGTGTATTTTTCATCGGATAGTATTTTCAGCGCCGAAGTGCCGATATACTCCGCCATGCCCTCGAAGGTTTCTGAAAAATATTCGCACTCGATCATTTCGCCGATCAGCTCTCTGCGTTTTTGCCGCAGCCCGCAAATTTGATTTAACAACTGCCTTTTATACGGTAAGTCTGTTGTCTCGAATGCATCGGCAAGCAGCTTATTCTCGATGTATTTTAAATTGAAATTCTCAATATCGGACGGATACAGCAGCGTTTTTAAATCATTCGGAAACCGTTTTTCGCCCTTTTCATATTGAAACGCGTGAAACATCTCGTGTACCATGTCGGCGGTCAATGTCTCGGCATCTTCTTTCGCAGGTTCACCCTCAATGTTCCAAATGGCCAGCTTTCCGCCCTCATATTCAATCGCCGTATTGCCGAAAAACCGCTCGTCGCGGAGGATTTCACCGTTTTCCAGATACACCTTCTTTTCATCGTAAAGCGCAAACGGGTATCGGTGAAACCCCTTCCACAACGTATCAAAGTCGGTTTTCTTCAGATTTTCGCTTACTTGCCCGATCAGTTCCCGCATTTTGTCCTCCTTTATTGCTTTCTGAAAGCTGCCGGTGAAAACCCGGTGAGCTTTTTAAATGCCCTCGAAAAATAAAACCCGTCGGAAAAACCCGTGCACTCGCTGATCTCACTCACAGAAAGCCCGGTGGTTTTCAAAAGTTCTCTTGCCTTTTCGATTCTGTACTTTAATATATAGGTCTGCGGCGGATCCCCCGCGTTTGCGTTAAAAAGTTTCGAAAAATAACTCCGTTCCAGCCCGACATAAGCCGCCAACGCCGCAACCGAAATTTCTCTGTGGTAATTGGCGTGGATGTACCCGATGGCTTTTTCGATGTAGTCAAAGGTCTTTTTTTCATTTGCACGCGGCTTAAAAGCGTTTTCCGACTTTTCGAGTTCCGCCAGCAGAAAGCAAAGATGCCCGACCAACAAGAGATCGTCCGGCGATTTTTGGTCGATAAATTCTGCGAGCAAGCTGTCCATCAATTTCGGCAGGTTGTGGGTTTCTCCCAACGCCAGCACCGGATTTTCACGCGATATGCCCGCCCGTTCAAGCAGTTTTCCCGCCAGACGCCCGTTGAAAGCGAACCAGTAAAAAGACCATGGGGCGGAACTGTCGGTGTAATACCAAACCACGTCGCGCGGAAAAATGCAGAACGCCGACCCTTGATCGATGCGGTGGACTTTTCCGCCGGTCTTATAAAAGCCCTTCCCTTTATGAATATAATGAATCAAAAAGCAATCGCGCACATTCGGACCGCAGGAAAAATCGGGGACGACGTCTTCATAGCCGCAATAATGCAGATCGAAATCGCAGTCAACCGCCGCCGCGTTATAATATTCCATCCGCATAACAACCGCTCCTTTTCGCATCCTTTCCCTTATTATACCGAAAATAATGCTCCTGTCAAGAAACCACATGAGTGCAAATACAGCACAGATGGATTCATGTTATTTCCGACGGGGGTTTTTATAATGAAGATGAAATCCCAATTCACAGGAGGAATTACTATGAAAGTTATGGTTTACGAGGGCCCCAGAACCGTTTCACTGGCCGAAGTGCCTGATTTTCCGCTTCAAAAAAACCAAGTCCGGACAAAAACACTTTACACCGGCCTCAGCCACGGCACCGAAATGAACGTCTACCGCGGCGTCGCCCCATTTTTTAAAAACAAGATGGATCCCGAGACCAAGCTGTTCGTCCCGGCAGAACAGGACGCCTGGACCTATCCGATCCGCAGCTGCGATCCGGGCGTATGGTATATGGGTTACGCCAACGTCGGCGAGGTCATTGAAATCGGCGCGGACGTCAAGGAGTTTGCGCTCGGCGACATCGTCTTCTCGAACTCTCCGCATCAATCGCAGGTCGTTTTGAATGCCGAAGATGCGGTCAAACTGCCCGAGGGTCTGAAGCCCGAACAAGGCGTTTTCTTCGCCAACCTTATCACCTCTTACAACGCGATTCTCGATTCCGAGATCAAACTCGGCGATAAAATCGCGGTCTCCGGCCTCGGCGTTTTGGGGCAAATGGCCTCGCAGATGGTCAAGATGTCCGGCGCGCTCGAGGTCTACGGCATCGATTTATTCGAAAAACGCCGCGAAGCCGCACTGGCAAACGGCGTAGACAAAGTGTTCGATCCGACGGCGGGCGACGTCGCGATGCAGATCAGAAAGCTCACAAACAAAAAAGGACCTGATTCGGTCATCGAGAGTTCGGGCAGCGTCAAAGGGCTGCACAACGCGATTCGGGTCGCCGCGCCCGACACCACGATCACCGCACTGAGCTGGTATCAGGGCGCCTGTTCCGATCTCAACCTCGCGGAGGAATTCCACCACAACCGCGTGGCGATCCGCTGCTCCCAGATGGTTTGGATCAATCCGAAAATCCGCCATATGTGGGACACCGAGCGCAGAAAACAAACCTGTGTCGAGTTGATTCAAAAATTGAAACTCGGCAATCTGATCACCGACATCATCCCCTACGACAAAGTCGCATCGGCCTATGAACTCGTCGACAAACACCCTGCCGACATCATTCAGGTCGTGCTGAAATATTAAAGGAGGCATATTCAAATGAAAATCGGTATTATCGGAACCGGTTGGGTCTCCGCTGCGCACATCGGCTCTCTGCAAAAAATCGAGGGCGTTGAAATTTCCGCCGTCGCCGGGACTTCTCTCGAAAAAGCCGAAAAGATCACGGCGAAAACCGGCGGAAATCCTTACGGCGATTACCGTCAAATGCTCTCGAAAGAGAAACTCGACGCGGTCTATATCCTGACACCGCCGCATGTTCACGGTGAAATTGAACTGCTTTGCGCCAAAGCCGTCCCTGCGGTCTTTATCGAAAAGCCCGTCGCAAACGACCTCGAAACCGCACTGACCGTCGAGTGCGCATTTGAAGAGGCCGGAACCATCGCCGCTTCGGGTTATCTGATGCGGTATTGCGGCAGCGTCGGATATGTGAAAAACCTCTTTGCGAATTCCCCGGATAAACCCGCACTTTTAAACGCAAGATGGGTCTGTCCGATGCCGGGTCCGATGTGGTGGCGCACCAGAGCGCAGTCGGGCGGCCAATTCACCGAACAGTGCACCCACCTCGTCGACGCCGCGCTCTATATGGCCGGCGGGATCACCGAGGTCTCGGCGTTTGCCGCCACCGGCTATATGACCGAGGTACCGGGATATGACGTAGACGACGCTTTTATCGTCAATGCAAAATTCAAAAACGGCGCGATCGGCAACTTCTCGACCGGCTGCTTCGCGCAGGATGAGATCGACATCGGCATGGTCATCTCCTCTAAAACCACCCGCTGCAAGTTCAGTTCCTGGGATATGGGTTTGGAAATCGACTACGGCAAAGGGCATAAAGAGACCATTATGCCGGAACCCGATCTTTTCCTGATCCAAAACACCGCTTTTGTCAACGCGGTTAAATCCGGTGACGCAAGCGGACTCCGTTCGACCTATCACACCGCCGTCGAGACCTTGAAAGTCACCCTCGCGGCCAATCAATCGGCTGTAATCGGTAAACCGGTTCATCTTTAATTCTTCTGTTACGAAAAGGCGCACGGGAAAATCCCGTGCGCCCTTTTTATCTATTGTATTACCACGTTATGTATATTACGCGCGAATTTCACCCGAACACATCCAGACAACCTTGCCGGCATCCGTACGTAAAAGCAGTTTAAAATCATCCCCGATCGCCACCGCCGTACCGCTGACAATCTCCTCCCCCCGCTGGACTTCAATGCGCTTTCCCAGCGTTACGCAGCGTTCGCGGTATTCCCGTCCGATTTTTGTCTTTCCACCGGAATACAATTCAAAGAACGTATTGAGCACCGTTTGACGCAGCCGTTCGGGATCGCCTTCTTCCTCTTGAAATACGGCGCCGGCGATATTTTTGATTTCATCAGGAAATCCGCCTGCAGGCTCATAACAATTGATACCTATGCCGACAATCACATATTCCGGTTTTGTGCCCGCGCCGAAAACCGCCTCGGTCAAAATACCGCAGACCTTTTTTTCATCGATTAAAACGTCGTTGACCCATTTAATACCCGCCCGTTTTCCGATGGATTTTGCCACCGCCACTGCCGCAGCAGCAGTTGCGGTCGTTGCATCAAACCCTCTTGTCTTGGGACGCAGGAGAATGCTCATATATAATCCGCCGTCCGGAGAATAAAAATTCCGTCCGCTGCGGCCCCGCCCTGCGGTTTGCCGTTTTGCAATAAGAACACAACCCTCCGGTTCACCGGCAGCCGCCATTTTTTTCAATTCGTCATTGGTCGAACTCACTTCTTCCATTTCGACGATTTTGATCTTAATATCCATTTCCGCCTCCATAAAACTCTTCGAAACGTAAGGGACGGGCAACCATAACGTACTTTTTCACTGTACGTCATCATGTACATACCGGTTCCTTTGTATCTATTATAACATAAAAACGCAAAAAAATCTCTCAAATTTCAGATGATAAATTGATCTTTTTTGCCGAGAAAAACGCTAATTATGCCCATTTTTGTATAATTTGCACATATCCGAAGGATTATATTTGTTAATTATTTTTCCATTTACCCCCTTGACAAACATTTCCCCAGCGCTTATTATAAAGGCGGACAAGCGATCTTGTCCCCACGAAAAAGGCAAAACCCGTGAAAGCGGGCGACGCAAAGCTAAAGGGCCTAAAGGCGAAAGCCAATGGCAGCCAGTTGCCGAATCTCAATATATTCCGGGGATATCTCTCGGGTAATAACGAGTGACAGCAACTTGGCATCTTTAAGAGTCGAGTTGCTTTTTTGTTGTTTAATCAATTCAAACGCAACCAAACAAGGGGGTGACCAACAATGGCCGCAGCCGACTTCCTACCGAAGAGAGAGAGAACGCTGGTCTTGCGGTGTATCGAACAAATGAGAGGTCTTGAAGGCGTGGCAAAGATTGTGCTTTTCGGTTCCTACGCAAAAGGTACTGCGAACGCACAGAGCGATATCGACATCGCAGTGTTCTTTGATATCAAAAAGAACTGCCTTCTGGATGAATACAGAAAACTGGTCAACATCTGCACGGATCCGGAAAAAGAAATACAGGTCCAAGCGTTCACGCTTGACGAACTCGAAGACCCGTGCGGAATCGTAGAAGAGATTGTACATCACGGCATTGAGCTGACAGCATAGCAACGATCAACCGGCGCTGTCGCTACGGGGGCAAATAAAATATGAACAGCTGAACTTTCATCGAGTGAACAAACACCGAAACCACGATGAACAATACAGCCATCCGTTCAATAAGCCCCGTATCGCCGATGCCGGCAAACGAATCTCAGACCGTGGAATTCATCCGCGCTAAAAGATTGAGATTTGCCCGGTACCGGCATACAGCATCTTTAGGGAAATTTTCTTCTGTTGACACGTTTCGAACCATATCGCGGCAATGCCGCATTGATAAATAAAAAATTCCGAGATCACACGGAATGCCGATGCCGGTGATCCAGACGGGAGGAAAGAGAGAAAATGAATAAATCCGAAAAATACGGTTATTGGATTATGCTGACCAATTATGATCTGGAAACGATCGGTCCGCTGGTACAGAGCGAACGATGGGTTTATGTCGTCAGTTTATGCCAAACCGCAATTGAACGCCAACTCAAGGGCATGTATGTTTATTATTATGACAGTGAAGCGCCCAAAACGCACAACATCAATTTTCTGTTCTCAAAACTCATTGCGAAAATGACGTTTTCAAATGAAACCGACAAAAAGCGTTTTGAAGAAGGAAAGAAAAGCTGCGAAGATTTCTTAGTTGACCTGTCCTACTACTACATATCCGACTATCCCTTCTCCTACAAAAACATCACGTCGCGGTTTGTCAGCCGTGAATCCGCAATGAATATTCTTGAGCGCACAAAAAAGCAAATCCAATGGCTGCGCTCCTTCCTTTGGGAAATTCAATTAACACAAGCGCCCAACCGTAATCGTCTTGTCGATTTAAAAACAGTTGAATAAGAGAATTACAACGCCCAACGAAATATTACCGAAAGCGCAACGCATTTATGCGGTATAAAAAAGCGGTTCGGATCTTCCTCCCCGAACCGCTCATTACAAAAAAAGAGGTGACAGAAATGCTCCAAACCATCATCACAACCATCTGCTGCGCACTGCTCGGTGCCGTGCTGTCCTATCCGGTTTTATTGCTCAACAGACAGCTGCTTAAGAATCGCGGTCTCGAGTCCAAAGAAGGCAAAGCGGAGCATATCGTCCTCCCGATCATCATGGGTCTGTTCGGAGCCGTTATCGGCTGGCGTATCGGCCTGACCTGGGAAACCCTCTACTTATATCTTGTCCTGTTCGTTTGCGGCTCCATCAGCTGCATCGACGCCAGACACCGAATCATTCCCAACGAGTTGGTCTTTGCTCTTTTGGCACTGACCATTGCATTCGGCGCAGCCGGTGTCACAACGATCGACTGGCTCTCCTCACTCGGCGGATTCGCCGCCTGCTTCGTGCTCTTCCTGCTTCCGGCATTGTTTTCCAAAAAAGTCGGCGCGGGCGATATCAAACTCGCCGCTGCAATGGGCTTCTGTGTCGGACTGATGGGCAGTTTATATGCGATCACCATGATGGGCATTCTGGTTTTAATCTATGTCGCGGTCCAGTTTCGAATTCCGATCGTTCAACGGTTAAAAACCATGGTTCCGATGGGTCCGTTTCTGGCCATTGCGCTCATCGCGGTGTCCCTGTTGTCGTAAAGGGGTGAGTTAATATAGATATTCAAATTATTCATCCCCTATTGCGTTATCCTTTTTATCAATCCGGATAAAACGCGTCATCCGGACACGACAGCGGCCGTAATGTTCTTATGTGCTTGTCAAAATCTAAAAATCACGGAGGAAAATGTATGCTGAAAGAATTCTTCAACGACGAAAGCGGTCAGGGCATGGTCGAATACGGCCTGATCATCGCACTCGTCGCGGTTGCGGTCATCGTAGCCATCACGGCACTCGGCGACAGCCTTAAAGGCATCTTTAACAAAGCGGCCAGCGAACTCAGCGACGCCATCACATCGGCTTAATCTTAAAAAACAAAAACAAACGGAGGAAAAATCATGTTGAAAAAATTCTTTAGCGACGAAA
>DAOSWV010000013.1:0-69400 GCA_035380125.1 Oscillospiraceae bacterium | reverse complement strand
ACGGTCAGGGTATGGTCGAATACGGTCTGATCATCGCACTCGTCGCGGTCGCGGTTATCGTGGCCATCACAGCACTCGGCGACAACATCAAAGGCATCTTCAACAAAGCCGGAAGTGAGCTCAGCAACGCCATTACTTCCTCGTCAGCCACCTAATTAAAAAACAAAATATAACGGAGGAGAAAAATCATGTTGAAAAAATTCTTTAACGACGAAAACGGTCAGGGTATGGTCGAATACGGTCTGATCATCGCACTCGTCGCGGTCGCGGTCATCGTAGCCATCACGGCACTCGGCGACAATATCAAAGGCATCTTCAACAAAGCGGGAAGTGAGCTCAGCACCGCCATTACTTCCTCGTCAGCCACCTAATAATCAAGTAGCAAGACATCGCGCGGAGCGGGTTCTCCGCTCCGCGCGTACTTATTGCAAGCATCATGCAAGGAGGTGTGCGGAAAATGAATAAGCAATTTCTCAAAAACAAAATAAGGCATTGCGAAAGCGGTCAATCGATGGTAGAGATGGCGCTTATCACCCCGGTTCTGCTCCTCTTGCTGTGTGGTATCATCGAATTCGGAATTCTGTTCGGAAACCAGCTCACGATCCAAAATGACTCACGCGAGGCTGCTCGTTATGCATCCATCCATGCGACCGAAACCGATGTGGAAGATTCAATCGCTGAAATGCTCGGAACAGATGCGCTCACGTCCGACAAAACCGTTACCATCAGTTTTACCGATTCATCTCATAAAACCGGATATGTGACCGTTACAGTCACAACCATAGCCCCGGCGATCACGCCGATCGGATATATGTTTTTTGAAGACGGAGAAAAAGAACTCGTCTCCGCCACGACCATGAAGGTCGAATAATTGGGAGGAACCGATGTTTAAACATTTAAAAAAATTTATAACCGGAGAACGCGGTTCTTCTCCTTGGGTCGCAGTATTTTCAATGACCGTCCTGCTGGCTTTCACTGCGATGGCAGTAGATCTGGGAATGGCGTATATGCAGGCGTCCAAACTTCAGGCGGCACTCGATGCCGGAGCGCTTGCGGGAGCTGCATACCTTCCCAATACTACGGAAGCAACCGCAGCCGCCATCGAATGTGTGGAACTCAACGGTTATACCGCATCCGATATCAGTATCAGTTTTTCCGACTCCGATTCAAAAATTTCCTTGACATCCGCCAAAGAAATCGATACGATGTTTTTGAAAGCACTCGGTATCAACCAGTGGAACATCGCGAAAAAGGCGGCCGCAGCAAAAACTAACAGCGGTGGCGGAGGCGGCGTTTTTGGTTACCGGATTTTTTACGGGAGCAACAATGGAGCATTAAGTATGGGAGGACAGTTTACCATCAATGGCAGTGTTCACGGTAACAACAATGTCTCCATTGACCCGGGACAGGGCGTTATCACGGGAATGGTTGAAGCAGTCAAGAACCTGCACATCAATGAATGGACCACTACGGTGGGCGGCACCGTTTGTCCCGCACAATTTATTGAAATGCCCGATTTTACGGAAGTCGTCGACAACATCATGCCCGACAGCTATGACGAATATGCCGTCGCCAAAACCTATAATGAACCATGGTGGAGGCAGACTTGGACCGGCAGCAAATATATCACCGGAAATGTCAGTGTCAGCAACGGCGTCGATATCTACGGGGACGTCTACATCGACGGCAATCTATCAGTCAGCGGTGGCGGACCTTTCATCATTCATGGTAATTTATATGTCGATGGAAATATCAATTTCGGAAATAACGTCGATATCAGCGGAAGTGTAATGGCTACGAAAAACATTACCTTTTCCGGCGGTCAGAATCAAGTTGATTCCAGCACCTCTCTTTGTATCTATTCGAAAACCGGCAATATCAATATCACCATGAGTAGCATGACGGCCACAGGAATCATCTATGCGCCAAACGGCGTGATTAATTTGGCCGGTAATAACCTAACCTTCTACGGCAGCATTATTGGCGACAAAGTCAGCGGCATTCCCGCCAATCTGATTATGGATGAGCCCTCAGAACCGATCGACTTTCTACCCGCTGGAGAGGCCACAATCAAACTTGTTGAATGAAATCCTCATTAAAATAAATTTTAAAGGAGGTGTGCACAGTGAGAACGAAACAAAACTCTTTCATCAGCAAAAAACGCCGTGAGAACGGGCAAAGCATGGTTGAATTCGCTTTGACACTCCCGTTGATTCTGCTCTTGCTGTGCGGAATCTTTGAACTCGGGTGGGTATACGGCAACTCTCTGGCAGTTCAGAATGCAACCCGCGAAGGCGTTCGCGCCGGCATCGTAGCCAGCGCACAGGAGGAAAACAATCAGCTGGTAACAGACAGGATTCTCTCTATGGTCCCGGACGCGGCAAAAGACGTCACAATCGACATCGTTTACAGCGATACCGTGAATTTTCGGGCGGGTGACATTACTGTCACCGTCAGTTATTCCTTAAAAGGAATTACGCCCTTTTCAACGTTATTTACCCCTGACGGAATATATGATCTCACCACCGCATGTACAATGAAAATGAGTTAAAACGGGAAAACCTTGATTTTATTATCAGAAACCGAATACCCAGTCCCTTGAAAGGAGACCGACCGTCATGAAGAACATTCTGAAAGATGAGCAAGGCAGCAACATCGTTGTCGTTGCGCTTTCAATCACCGTGATTCTGGTTTTTGCCGCGTTTGTCGTTGATCTGGGTGCTGCATACTTCAAAACAGCAGAAGTTCAGACAGCTGCAGATGCAGCGGTTATGGCAGCGGGAATGGAACTCCCGGTGAATGTTAACGACACCTCGAAACAATCCTCTATGATCGCGACCGTACTGGAGTACTTAAACAAAAACGGCATTACCGACACCACCGAAGTGAACGTTTATTTTTCCGATGAAGAAAACGAATTCTATACCCGTATCGGAGTGGATGTTCCGGCTACATCACCGACAGAGTTTGCAAAAATCATCGGCGTGAATGAGGTGACTTTCACCCGGAGTGCAGAAGCCCGCACCATCCCCTGCACCGCACTCAGCGATCTTGTTCCGCTCTCCGCCAGAGAAGACGTTCTCGCCGAACTGATTGCAAGCGGCAATACCGAACACGTCATCCTCAAATACGGCTCAAACACAGAAGAAGTCGAGCAAGGCGCTTTCGGTGCCATCGATCTTGACGGTGTCAAAGGCGGCGGCGCGAACGATTATGTCAGTTGGTTGGAAAACGGTTATCAAGGCGAGCTTACGGTGGGCACGATACTGCCGATCGAAGGGGGCAATATGGACGGTCCCACACTGACCGGGTTGTCTGAAAGATTTAATGCCTGTACGCATTATCAGAGTATCGGCGGCTGTACGGCAGAACATTATGTCTCCGATTGCCCGCGGGTGATGAAGGTGCCGGTCATCCAATATGTCGACTCCAAAAACGTGAAAATCGTCGGATTTGCGGCATTCATTATCGAAGATTATACAACTTATGCCGACGACGGATACGTCATCGGAACATATGTCGACATGGTAAACATCGGCGCATCCAAAGGAGATCTGACCGGAACGGCGGAAGATTTCGGCGTTTACAGTTTGACCCTTTCCAAATAATTTTGATTTTTTATTTTAAAAACGGGGGAATTATTAAACATGAAAAAGGTTTACATTATTGCGGCTATCCTGGCTGTCTTATCCGGAGCACTGCTGTTGTTATACCTCGGTAATTTGGAGGCTTCAAGCGAGACTCCCATTGAAACCGAAGCCGTCGTTACAGCGGTCAGAGACATTCCGGCTTATACGACCATCGATGCCAGCATGCTCACAATCACCAACTATCCCAAAGGATCCGCACATCCGAAAGCCGCCCGCAGTATTTCGGACGTCGTCGGAAAAACAACCGAAAGCCTGATCCTGTCCGGGGAACAAATCTTAACGGAAAAACTCAAATCGGAAGGCAGCAGCCTCTCTTATTTACTTCCCGACGGGATGCGTGCGGTTACTATTGCCGTCGATGAGGTTTCCGGTATTGCCGGATTCATCAAAATCGGCGATTATGTAGACATTATCTGCAATACCAATACCGAGTACAGTGATACCTACAATACCACTTTCGTTGTGGCTCAAAACGTCAAGATCGCCGCGCTCGATAAGCAAATGGTCACCTCAACCACATCCAGCGGGACCACTGTAGCAACGTCTTATACCTACCTCACACTGTTTGTAACGCCGCAGCAGTCACTGGATATTATACACAGTTACCGTGCCGGCGTGCTCTCGGTTGCTCTGCGCAGGGTCAATGATCATACGACTGCCGATATGAACCCGGTCGATAACAACGACCTTCTGAGGTGAGCGCTATGACATTAGAACAAGTTAAAACAATTATTGTCACCGCCAACAGCGAAGACGCGCAATCCATAAAATCCATATTGGGCAGCGAAGATTTTTATTTCTCCGCCTGGGTTACACCCGAAGCCACGGGCTTGAATAAGATTGGCAATCAATCCGTCGATCTGGTGCTGATCGCCGTCGGCGAAGAGTCGGAGGCGGAATTCAACTTCGCAGAACGCCTGTATATGACCCGTAGCGACATTATCATCGTTATGCTTGCCCGGGAATTGAGCACCGGATTGGTCACGCGTGCAATGGACGCCGGCGTCTCCCGTATTTTCGATATTACTTCGGAACCGGAGACCATCCGTACTGCGATTCTCACCGCTACCAACCGGGAGAAAAACCGCGCTGCGGCCGGCGGCGGACAGACCACCGCTTATCGCTCACATATCGTACAGTTCTTCTGCCCGAAAGGCGGTACCGGGAAAACGACTCTCGCCGTGAATCTTGCCGTATCTTTGGCACAGCAGGGACGAAAAGTTGCACTCATAGACCTTGATCTGCAATTCGGCGACGTCGGAATCTTTCTGGATATCAACAATGCCGATACCATCACCGATCTCGTGCAGGAAAATAAATTCGACTCCGCCACGCTGCAGGGTTACCTGACCCGCCATTCCAGCGGAGTGGACGTGTTGCTTGCAAGCCGCGCGCCCGAATATGCCGATCTGATCAAACCGGAACACATCGAGACTCTTTTATCGGCGCTCAGATATGAATATGACTTTTTAGTACTCGATATGGCGCCGGCTTTCAACGACTGTACCATTGCAGCCATGGAACAATCCGATGCGATCTTCTTCGTCGTAACCGAGGATATCTCCACCCTGCACCACGCCAAGACCTGTTACAAGGTGTTTGAAGCCTTGAACCTGCTGACCAAAGTAAAGCTGGTCGTCAACAAAGACGGTTTATCCGGCATCAGCGTACGGGACGTGGAACGCATCCTCGAACAGAAAGTCGTGCTCTCCCTTCCGGACGATCCCAAGACCGTCACCCAGGCACTTAACCGGGGTATACCGGTTGTGACCGGAGACAAACGCTGCCGTTTCGCCATTGAGATGGACAATTTTGCGCGGCGGCTCGGCAAGAATAAATAAGTCATGTTATATGATTTCGGTGAAAGGATGATGGGTTATGGGACTGCTGGATAAAATCGATACCAAAAAGACAACTGATACCATAAAACCCGGCACACCCGTCCAAAATGCCGATGAATTTTCCGCATTGCGCTCAAAGGTGCATATGGAAGTCGTCGAAGCCATGAATAAACGGGAAGACCGCCAGGGAAAAGACATGTCCGAATCCGATACCCGCGCTTTGATCGACTCGATTCTCGGACAGAACAATGAGTCTCTTCCCCGCTCCGACCGAGGCCGGATTGCAGATGAAATTTATGATCAAATTCGGGGTCTCGGTCCGCTGGAAAAACTGATGTATGATGCCGGTACCACTGAAATCATGGTCAACGGCCCGAAAAATGTCTATATTGAACGCAAAGGCAAAATCGTACGCACCGACGTAACTTTTGATGATGACAATCAACTGCTCAACGTCATTGATCGTATTGTATCGCCTCTCGGCCGTCACATTGACGAGGCCAATCCCATGGTGGATGCCCGCTTGCCCGACGGATCGCGTGTCAATGCGGTCATCCCGCCGCTCTCTCTGAAGGGGCCGCTGCTCACCATCCGAAAGTTTTCAAAAGTCCCGCTGACTATCAACGACCTTATTGGTTACGGTTCTTTGACCTATAAGATGGCTGCATTCCTTGAGGCCTGCGTTAAAGGACGTCTGAACATCGTCATCTCGGGCGGTACCGGAAGCGGTAAAACGACTCTTTTGAACATTTTATCGGGCTATATCCCGCACGATGAACGCATCATCACCATTGAGGACGCCGCAGAACTCCAGCTGCGTCAGGAACATGTTCTGACGCTTGAGAGCCGCCCTGCAAATCTTGAAGGCAAAGGCCAAATCGCAATCCGCGATCTGGTCCGAAACGCTTTGAGAATGCGTCCCGACCGTATCGTCGTCGGTGAGGTGCGCGGAGGAGAGGCCTTGGACATGCTGCAGGCCATGAACACCGGTCATGACGGTTCAATGACAACCGGCCATGCCAACTCCTCCCGAGATATGCTCGCACGTATGGAAACCATGGTACTGATGGCCGGCATGAACCTTCCGCTGGCCGCTATCCGCCAACAGATCGCCGGCGCCATTGATCTCATCGTCCAGCAATCCCGTATGCGTGACGGAACAAGAAAAGTCACCGGCATCAGCGAGATCTTGGGTATGGAAGGCGATGTCATCACGACTCAGGATATTTTCGTCTACGAGCACCCCAAAATCGGTGAAAGCACCGGACATTTTGTCAACACGGGCATCAAACCGCGCTGTACCGAAAAGATGTCTGACAACGGCGTCGGCGTGCGTGACGAATGGTTTTCATAATTGTTTTTAACAACTCCTCAGAAAGGGAGGTTTTAATTTGCAGGATCTGATCAAATACGGACTGATCATCACCGCAGCCAGTGTCGTCTTTTGTTTTGCGGTTATGATTATATACGCCCTGACCAAAAACCGTGTCCGCGAACGGGAGCGCATCAAAGCTCTGACCACTCCGGAAGAAGAGACGCGCCACCGTGAAAAGAAAGGGAAAAAGCCCCGTGCACAGCGTAAGCAGCTCGAAAAATTGGCCGATGAACTATATGTCGCCGGAATCGCCTTAAGAGCCGAAGAATTTATTCTGATATGGGTGATTGCCACCGTTGGGGTTCCGCTGTTGTTTTTGTTCTTCGGAGCCAACCCCATTTTATGTATCGGCGTTGTTATCATCGGTGCCGCAGCTCCGATCGCCTTTGTCCGTTTCAAGCGCCATAAGCAACTCGGTAAAATTGACAAACAGCTTATCGACGCTGTTGCCATTATCAGTAACTCCATTCGCGCCGGTATGTCTTTTCAATCGGCCATGCAAAGCATTGCAGATGAAATGGAACCCCCTATTTCAAAGGAATTTGCCAGGGTCAGCCGTGAGACCAGGCTCGGTATGCCCCTTGAAACCAGTTTTGAACAGATGATTACCCGCACCGGCAATATGGATCTGGAGCTCATCTGCAACGCAGTCATCATCCAACGCCAAATCGGCGGTAACCTCGCTGAAGTGCTGGATAACATCTCCGCGACCATAGCAGACCGCATCCGCCTGCGCGGTGAGATCAAAGCCATGACCGCGTCGGGAACCCTCAGCGGATATATTATCGGTGCTTTACCGATTTTCATGCTGTTGCTGTTGATGTTCCTTAACCCGGAATATATCAATATGTTCTTTTCCACTTCCGCCGGCCGCGTTATGCTTGCGATTTCGGCCACAATGGAAACCATCGGCTTCCTGATTGTGCGTAAAATCGTCAATATCAAAATGTGAGGATAACCAATGATGAGATATGTCGTTTTATCTGTGGTCTCCGCTGTTTTTGCCATCGTTGTCGCGATACTCGCTCGAGTCGGGCAAAAATGGGATGCCACAGGCCGCCGTTTAAACGCCATCCGAAATGTGCAGCGTGAGTACGGCGACGAAGAATTAAAAAAGAGTTTTGCAGACCGCTTGGTCCGACCGTTTTTAAAAAAGGTTTCTTCTGCTTTCAAACGCAAAGATCAAGCTTCTTCCAAGCAAAGCAAGAGCATGGAGAAGCTTAGCAGACTGCTCAAAACAGCCGGTAAGGAAATTACCGCTACCGAATTCACTACAATTAAATCAATTTTAACGGTTGTCGTATTATTCATCTGTCTGCTGATCTTCCGATTCAGCACACTTGAGATGCTTCATAAACTTCTCATTCTGCTGTTCGGCATGATCGCCTGTATTCTGGGGCCGAAAAGTTATGTCAATTCCAAGGTCAAAAAACGCAAAGAGGAGATTGTCCATGATCTCCCCGACGTGATGGACCTGTTGGTTGTCAGTGCCGAAGCCGGGTTGGGGCTGGATGCTTCTATCACCCGTCTTGCACAAAAAAACAAAGGCGTTGTCGTCAGCGAACTCGCCGCCGCAGTAAAGAACATCCAAATGGGCGTCCCCCGCAGAACTTCTTTTAAAGAACTGGCAGATCGCTGCGACGTCAAAGAACTTACGGCATTCACAACCGCCATTATTCAAGCTGAACAGCTCGGTGTTCCGATCAAAAACGTCCTCACTTCTCAAGCCGATCGTCTGAGAGTCGAACGCCGCCAGCGCATTCAGGCCAAAGCCATGAAAGCCCCTGTCAAGATCATGCTGCCCACAATCGGGTTTATTTTCCCGGTCATCTTCATCATTTTGCTCGGACCGGCAGTCATGAATCTGATCGAGGTCTTTACATGAGGATTATTGAAATCTCAAAAAACGAGACGGTACTCTGCCGCGCGTTTTACGCCAATAACTTCTTCACCCGCCTGCGGGGATTGATCGGACGCACCCTTGACGACAATATCAGCGGTCTTCTGCTTGTCCCCTGTAATCAGGTACACACGTTTAATATGACCTATCCGATCGATATCCTCTATCTTGCCAAGGACGGAACCGTTTTAAAAATCGACGCGAAAATTCCGCCGTCCAAAGTTCTGAAGACCGTAAAAAAAGCCCACAGCGTACTTGAACTGCGTTCCGGCGCCGCCGAACAAGCCGGGATTCAAACCGGTGACCGCCTGCTCCATCAATAATTTGCTTCCGAAAGCCGCATACTTTGCCTGCAGATTCCTGCAAGCATTGGTTTCTTTTGGTTCAAGCGGCATGTTTTATATTGCTTTTGTCCGTTCCGCCCCCGTGGAACGGATTTTTTTTGCAAAATACACGCCCGATATGATATACTCTTTTCCAAAGGAGGCGTTTTCATGCCGCAGTGGGACTCGACGCAGTATTTGAAATTTAAAAACCAGCGTACTCGCCCTGCCGTCGATTTGGCTGAGCACGTACCGCTCACGTCGCCCCAAAAGGTGCTTGATGTCGGCTGCGGACCGGGAAACAGTACCGCCGTGCTGGCAAAACGTTTTCCGGGTGCTTCCGTCACCGGTATTGACAACTCTCCGAATATGATCGAAGCAGCCAAAAAGGCCCATCCGGATTTAAATTTTGTGCTGGCCGATGTAAATGCCGATCTTTCTGCACTGGGGAAGTTCGATCTCGTCTTCTCCAATGCCTGCATCCAATGGGTACCGAATCATGACACACTGATCCCCCGGCTGCTCAATTCAGCCCTCCCGGGCGGCTATCTGGCCATTCAGGTTCCGATGAATCAGGATACCCCCATTCAGCGCCTGATCCGGCAGACCGCCATGAGCCCGGAATGGTGCGATCATTTCTCCGGCCCGCGGATTTTTTTCACACTGACGCCACCGGAATATTACGATATTCTGGTAAAAAACAGCCGGATCTGCGATCTGTGGATGACAACCTATTATCACATTCTGCCCGGCGCCGAGGCGATTTTGGAATGGTACCGGGGCACAGGCCTCCGACCCTATCTGGAAGCCCTGTCCGAGATGGAACGCCCGAAGTTTGAACGCTGCATCCTTGAAAAAATCCGAGAGAACTACCCCGCCCGCGAAGACGGTACGGTGATTTTCCCATTTCCGCGGTTCTTTATGCTGGCTCAAAAATAAACCGGCATACAAGGCCGCAAAACGAATACAATATGCACGAAAGGGCGGTTATGACCATGAAAAAGGTAGCTTTCTTTGACGCGAAACCCTATGACATCAAAGCTTTTGACGAACAGAATAAAACTTATGAGATTCGCTATTTCGATTCCAAGCTAAATCCGGATACCGCCCCGCTCGCTTCCGGCTGTGAGGCTGTCATCGGTTTTGTCAACGACGACATCGGCGCCAAAACCATCGAGAAACTGTATGGACTCGGTGTAAAAGCCCTCGCGATGCGCAGCGCCGGTTATAACAATGTCGATTTTAAGGCTGCTTACGGAAAAATCAACGTAATGCGCGTTCCGGCTTATTCTCCCTATGCAGTTGCGGAACACGCTATGGCCATGCTGCTGACGCTCAATCGGAAAATTCACAAGGCCTACAATCGCACCCGTGATTACAATTACAGCCTGAACGGTCTGTGCGGCACCGATATGCACGGCAAAACCGCAGGCGTCATCGGCACAGGCCGCATCGGACGCGTTTTTATCGATATCTGCCGCGGTTTCGGCATGAACATCCTCGCTTATGACCCCTTCCCCGCCAAAGATGCGGATTTTGCCTATACCGATTTGGACACCCTGCTGGGCAGCGCCGACTTCATCTCCCTGCACTGCCCGCTGACCGACCAGACCCATCACCTTATCAACAAAGATTCCATTGATAAGATGAAAAACGGCGTATACATCGTCAACACCTCCCGTGGCGGCTTGGTCGACAGTGAAGATCTGCTGGCCGGTCTGCAAGCCAAAAAAATCGGCGGCGCCTGTCTGGACGTCTACGAGGAGGAGGCAGATTTCTTCTACGAGGATCACTCGGAATCCGGGGTGAACGACGATACGCTCGCCCTGCTCTCAGCCATGCCGAACGTCATCATTACCTCGCATCAGGCGTACTTCACCACTGAAGCGCTGCATAATATCGCCGAGGTAACCCTGAAAAACCTCGACGCCTTTTTCGCCGGCGGCGAACTGAAGAACGAAATCTGTTATTACTGCGACCGGCAAACAAATCCCAAAGAGTGCCGCAAAACACGAAAAGAACGCTGCTTTTAAATTCAAATACAATCCCGTTTCGCTTTTTTATCCTTCACACCTTCCCTGCTTTTGCGGCAAATTTAATTAATTCGGGTGATTTTATGAAGATTGCATTTTTGGCTTTGGCACATAATAATCCCCAAATCGCCATTCGGCTAACCGATAAATTAACCAAGGGCACACAAAATGCTGTCTTTTTTCATATTGACAAAAAGACTGACATCACGCCGTTTCTGGCAGCCGAAAACGCTGTTTTCATCTCGGAGCGGCAGCAAATCCGTTGGGCGGGGTTTTCTATCCTGCGTGCCGAAATCGAGCTTATCCGTGCCGCTCTGAAAGCGGGGGACTTCAATCGTTTTGTCGTTTTACAAATGCCCTGTTATTCCGCTCTTTCCAATACCGGGATCGAAAAATTTTTCTCCGATCCCAAAAAAGAATATCTATCGGCATTGAATGTCACCGACAGCGGGCAAAAACGTCATCTGTATAAATTTCGCATTTATTGGCATAAGGACAGCAGAAATCCGTTTTTTATCATGTCGGACCTGCTGCAGGGCCAGCTGTTCAGTAAATTCAAATTCGCTCTTTACATACGCAAACCGACAATCACCATCGACGGTAAAGTGTGTCCGCTCTGGTGTGGGTGGACACATATCGCCCTAACCCGTGCAGCAGCAGAGTATGTGGTTGCTTTTTTTGACACGCACCCGGAAGTCAACGCCTTTTTCAAGACTGTCTTCGCACCGGACGAATCTTATATCCACACGATATTATTTAATTCTCCGTTCCGCGAGCAGTGCCTTCCCGTCTCTCATATGAATTCAAACGCCTGCACAACAATGTTTTTCAAATACACAAATTCTGTTCATGTGTTTGAACGAGATGAATTTGAAACAATCAAAGCAAGCGGCCTTCCGTTTTTCCGAAAGGTTGACTCCCACAGTATCGAACTGCTTGATTTGATTGATTCGCAAACCGGTGGTGAATAGTCGATCAATCATAAAAACCACTGTGAATTTTATTACATGAAGATAATTCTCTTTTGCGTTTTTCACGAAACGCGGAAAGGACTGCTTAATATTTTTGTCGCTTTTTCCAAAATTGACAATAACCGACCCGTATGGTACTATTAAATAGGAAAACCGGATTTATTCCACGGATTTTTATTCGTTATTTTGCATAAAATAATCAGAATACTTAATTTGACAAAACATGAAAATCCGATTATAATTATCAGTTAATTTCATCTTTTTCCGGAAACCGCTATAAAGGAGGGCGTACATATGGCAACCAACCCCAGACCCGATCGCACCGAGGACGATCTCAAAACCGTATATTTCTCCAAAAACACCAATGTTTTGGAACAATCGGTATATGAATATCAACTTCAGGAGCGCGAGACCCCGAATCTCTACCGCAACCTGTTTGACTATGAAAGCGTGCCCAAAATCGCTTTCAACCACCGTGTCGTCCCGATGAACACGCCGAATGACCTGTGGATCACCGATACCACTTTCCGCGACGGTCAACAGTCCACCTCTCCGTTCACGGTCAAGCAAATCGTCGATCTGTACACGATGATGCACCGCCTCGGCGGCAAGAAGGGTCTGATCCGTCAGAGTGAGTTTTTCGTCTATACGCAAAAAGACCGTGAGGCAGTCGACAAGTGCCTGTCTTTGGGTTATCAATTCCCCGAAGTTACCAGCTGGATCCGCGCCAGTGAAAATGATTTCAAACTTGTCAAGGAGATCGGCATCAAAGAGACCGGCATTCTTGTCAGCTGCTCAGATTATCACATCTACAACAAAATGGGGCTGACCCGTCAGAAAGCCCTCGACAAATATCTCGGCGTGGTCAAATCGGTGCTGGAATACGGTATCCGTCCGCGCTGTCACTTTGAAGACATCACCCGCGCCGATTTTTACGGCTTTGTGGTGCCGCTGGCCAGAGCCCTGCATGAGCTCTCGGTCGAATCCGGTATCCCGATTAAAATCCGCGCCTGCGACACGATGGGCTACGGCGTCTCCTTCCCCGGCGTGGCGCTCCCCAGAAGCGTACCGGGCATCATCTACGGTCTGATGCATTATGCCCATATCCCCAGCGAACTGCTCGAGTGGCACGGTCACAACGATTTTTATAAAGTTGTCACCAACTCCTCCACCGCCTGGCTTTACGGCAGCAGCAGCGTCAACTGCGCCCTGCTCGGCATCGGCGAGCGTACCGGCAACTGTCCGCTCGAAGCGATGGTTATGGAATACTGTGCCCTGCACGGGACCAACGACGGCATGAACTTGCCGGTGATTACCGAGATTGCCCGCTATTTTGAAGACGAGATCGGCTACGAGATTCCGCCGCGCACCCCGTTTGTCGGCCGTAACTTTAACGTTACCCGCGCCGGTATCCATGCCGACGGACTGCTCAAGGACGAGGAGATTTATAATATTTTCAACACCCATAAGCTGCTGCACCGCCCGCCGACAGTCGCAGTCGATTCCCACAGCGGCCTCGCCGGTATCGCACTCTGGATGAACCGCTTCTTCCGCCTGGACGACGATAAATGCATTGATAAAAAGAGCGATCTGGTTGCCAAGGTCAAAGAACAGGTCGACATCGAATATGCCGGAGGGCGTAATACCGTCATGGGGGACGACGAGCTGGAACAGATCATTAAAAAGATTGATTTTAATGCATACGAAAGCCTGATTCACGCCCATATAAAAAAGGACAAATAAACCTATGGAATTGTCAGTTGTTATTCCCGTTTACAACGCTGCGAAATATTTGAATCAATGTCTTGACAGTATCTTGAATCAAGACCTTATGGATTTTGAAATTATTGCAGTAGACGACGGTTCGACCGACAATTCCTACATAATTCTCGACGAATACGCCCAAAAAGACTCCAGAGTCAAAGTCATCCGTCAATCAAACCAAGGAGCGGGACCGGCCAGAAATCATGGAATGGCGTTGGCAACCGGAAACTATGTGACCTTCTTTGATGCGGATGACTTTATGCCCGAAAACTGTCTGAAAAGCGCTTATGAATTTGCCGAATCCCATGATGCCGATGTCGCCGTATTTTTGATGAATCATTACTGCGATGATATCGGCGTCTTTGAGACGCCCCATAACGTTCATTTGATTCCGCATCCTCCATACGGTACGGTTTTTTCCATACATGACGATCCCGACCGGTTTCCTTTGATGTTTTCCGGCATTATCTGCGCAAAATTCTTCCGCCGCGAATTCCTCAAAGAAACCGGTATTGAGTTTATGCCGCTGGCAAATTGCAATGACGTGTTTTTTGTCTTCTGTAATCTGATTTTGGCACAACGTGTTGTTTGTTCCGATATCACAACGATGCACTACCGTATCAGAACCGGCACCAGCATCACCGACGGGCGTGAAAAAAATCCGCTGTGTACCCTCTACGCAAATGAGGCAATCCATGATTTTGCAGCATCCCTCCCTTGGTTTCCGAAAATCAAACGCGGTATTGCCAATCTCAACGCAAAATCTATGAACGAATTTTTCTCTAATTATAAAACCGCTGCAGCATTCAGAGCCCTGTACATTGCTCTTCACGACGAAGGTCTACGCCATATGGAACTGACAGACCTTCCGAAAAAATATATTTATTCTCGCTTTATCTCCTCCGAAATGAGACATATTAGATACTTCGGGCCTTTTATGCCCAAAAACGCAAAAAGAAATATTTTATTTTGGAAAGAAGTGACCTTCCTCATTCCGGGCCTAGTCTGGTTCTTCACGCGGACGTTTGAAAACGGTTTTAGCCATACGTTTAAACATTTAAAACATCTAAAATAAAATTATCAAAGATTAAATAACCCAAAGACCACTCTTGGAGGTTCAAAAAGGGACAATTATGGAAAACATCAAAATTTCAATCATTACTCCGGTTTATAACGCCGAAAAATACCTGCATCAATGTATTGACAGCGTCCTAAGCCAAAACCTTGATTCCCTTGAATTGATTGCTGTAGATGACGGCTCAACGGATTCCTCAAGCAAAATTCTCGACGAATATGCCGCCAAAGACCCCCGCGTCAGCGTCATTCACCAAAAGAATTCCTCCTGCGGCTATGCGCGTAATGCGGGTTTGGAATTGGCCGTCGGTGAATATATCCTTTTTCTCGACGCAGACGACTTTCTGCATAAAAACCGACTCGGAGCAGCTTATCAATTCGCCGTCACCCATGACGCTGATACCGCCGTTTTTCAAATCGACGAATATAATGATAAAACCGGAACGTCTCAACCGCTGCACTACGCCTCTTATCTGAAACCGCCCGAATCCGGCAGAGTGTTTTCATGGCATGATTTTCCTGATGATTTCTTTCTCTTTTTCTATTCCGGCGTAAATTCAAAATTATATCGCCGCGCTTTGCTGCAAAACTCCGGTGTTAAATTCAGAGCTGCCAACAACTCCGAGGACTTTGATCATACATTTTCTCATCTGATTCTCTCGAAAAAGATTGTCTGCTCCGATCTTTTTCTCTGTAATTACCGGGTCAATATCGGCGATAGCATAGAAGACCTTCTCGAAAGCGACCCCTGTGGCCGCATTGAAGCCACTGACGCATTTCACGATTTCGCGGCAACTCAGCCGTTTTATTCCCAGATCAAAAAAGGCGTCGCTCGAATTAATGCGCATATCCATATCGGATTTTTATCCTCCTGCCGTACCGCAAAAGCATTCCGGGAATATTACAATGCCTTAAAAAACGGCGCGCTCGAACGGGAGGAATTGTTCGGATTGCCTCGCGGATATCTGCATTCTCCCTTCGCCGATTATGCGGTCAGACGCATTTTGCGTGGAAACCCCGCAATGCCGAAAAATGCCCGCAAAACCATCCGGTTCTGGAAGGGCATCACCTTTTTCGGCGGATCCGTGCGGTGGTTTTTCTATCGGCTTTTCCATAACGGTCCGGCAGAAATTCGACGCCGCCTCTCTTTGCAAAAAGATGATGCGCATTGTTCCACTGTACATAAAGGAAAGCACTCCCTATGAAAGGATGATTTCAGTTTGAAACTCTCGGTTATCATTCCTGTATACAACAAGGAAATGTACTTGTGCCAATGCCTTGACAGTGTGTTGAATCAAGGCCTTGATGAGTTTGAAATCATTGCGATCGACGACGGCTCAACCGATTCTTCGGGCTTGATTCTCGACGGATATGCCGAAAAGGATGTGCGTGTCAAAGTCATTCACCAGCAAAACCGAGGAGTCGGATCCGCCAGAAACACAGGACTTGCCGCCACCGTTGGCGAATACATCCTCTTTTTAGATGCAGATGATTTTTTATACGACCAAAAACTTGCTCCCGCCGTAGAATTCGCATACGCAAGCAATGCTGATATGGTCGAATTCTGTAGTGATATTTATCAGCATCAGACCGGTGAGATCATTATCCCGACCGAAATTTTTTATGCGGATCGTCCGCCGATCGGGCATCCGTTTTCTTGGCGTGACGATCCTGAATTTTTCGCATTGAAATTTAAAATCTGTGTGCATTCGAAAATCTTTCGGCGTTCATTTTTAAAGGAATCCGGAATTCAATTTACATCCCTGAGAAACTGTGAAGATTATGTCTATCTGCTCTCATTGATGCTGCTGGCAGACCGGATTGTGCTGTCGGATATCAAACTTATGCTGTATCGAATCGGCACCGGAACCAGTATTGAAGACACCCTCGATAAAGCACCGTTGTGCCGTATCGAATCAACACTGCTGCTGCACGATTTCGCCGCTTCTTTGCCGTTTTACAATCAAGTTAAGCGCGGAGTCTGTTCGATGAATGCGATTATGAATACGAGTTTTCTGACTACCTGCAAAAGCGCTGCTGTGTTCCGAGAATACTATGCCACACTCAAAAACGGTGCGCTCGAAAAGTTGGAACTGACCGGATTGAAAAGAGGATATATACCCTCTCCCGCTTCAGATTCGGCAATACGACGGATTTTGCGGGGGAATCCCATTATGCCGAAACTCGCCCGCCGGCTGACGGTATGGAAAGCGCTGACCTTCCCCGTCGCTTATTCCCGGGCCATTTTCAGCGCTTTCCGGACCGGTGGCTCCAAAGAGGTCTTTCGGCGGATCCGTATCTCAAAAAGCCGTATAGGAGAGTGAAAAGTGAATATGACTGACTTCATGACGCTTAAAAACAATACCCTGGCTTTTCTGGAGAACTGTTGTCCTTCGAACGGGGTTTTCAATGCTGTCGGTTGGGAGTCAAGCGGCGAAAACAGCGTGCTGACGCCTGCAGCAAGGGCTTTTATCAAAACCGACGATCAGATTCGTGTCTTGAAAAAATCATTTTCACAACGCATGGCTGAAAACGACTGGCGGTTTTCTTCGACACCGGGCGGCTGCGAATCGCTGGAAGGCGGCCATTCGGCACTCGAGACCTATTATTTTTACGGGCTGACCGAGCAGCTGCCGCAGGAAAACAAAGACGCCTGGATCGCCTATTTCAATCAATATCAAGACCGGGAAACCGGCTATTATCTCGGCCCGTATGTGCGCCCGAAAAATCATCGTGCTTGGCGGGATTTTTCGCTCTGTACCCACCCGTGGTACCATATGCACGATCATTTTGTGTCCTCACTGTGTCCGACCATGATGCTGCTCGGCGGCAAATCGAAATATCCGCTTTCCTCCGGCAGCATGACCGGGCGGTTTTTGGAGCAATCCTATCTTGAAGAATACCTTTGGAGACGCGACTGGAACGCCTACCAAAAAGACGGCAACTACCGCCGCCACAACCCCTGGTGGATGGGCAACGAG
Source organism: Oscillospiraceae bacterium (assembly GCA_035380125.1). Lineage (NCBI taxonomy): Bacteria > Bacillati > Bacillota > Clostridia > Eubacteriales > Oscillospiraceae > Oscillospiraceae bacterium. The sequence goes on along the minus strand of DAOSWV010000013.1, from coordinate 51,488 downwards.
TTCTGGTACCCGGCCTGTATTTTGTGGCAGATTACGCAGTGGGAATCCGGAACGCCTACCGCTGCACAGGCGCGAAAGATGCTCGACGAGGTTTGGTACAAGTGGCATGACGAAAACTTCGGCGTCACGGGTTTTTGGTACGGAGAACTTAACGGCGACCCGAAAAGAATCTGGAATAACGGTTTTTCCGGAAACATCTTGCCCAACGACCGCAGCGATTTAAAATTCGAATGGGTCTCGGTTCCGGTCATGGGCGGCGCGCACCAGCTCTGGTTTTACGATTACGACGGGCATCCGATCCCCGAAAACGTCCGAAAAGCCCAGACCGATACTCTGCTCTCTCTGCAAAATGTCAACGATCATCGCTTCGGTTTGGATTCGCCCGACCGCCTTGATTCCGAATCCGACAACTGCAAAGACGTCGACTGCATGACCTTGTTGGCAATTAATTATCAGCGGCAGGATTACCGCCGCAAAGAAATCGAAACTGCGCTAGAAAAAGCCGCCATTGCTATTTTAAACGATAAAATCAACAAAGACGGCGTGTTGGTCTCGCGCCAAAACCGCGAATACCTGCACCATTCCGCTTCTTACGAGACCCTATCGCGCGCCGGTGACGCCAACATCTTGGACCAGTCGTTTTATCTGTGGGCGCTGCGTGCCGCGTTCTCGGTGCTGAAAAAAAGCGACAGTCCCGCGCTCCAATCGTTCATCGACTACGATTGGCCCGCCGTCCCGTCGCATTGGTTATGGCTCCCGCCGAGAACCCATTAAATTTTATAATATTCTTTATACCACTTTGCAAACGCGGTCAGACCGTCTTTTAAGCTCGTGCGGGGTTTGAATCCGAAATCCCGTTCCAGTTCGCTGACGTCGGCATAGGTCTGCAAGACGTCGCCGGGCTGCATCGGGAGATATTCTTTTTCCGCCGGCTGCTTGATGACGCCCGCCGTCATCAGGCAGTTTTCCAATGTCGCCACAAAGTCGGTAAGGGTTTCGGGATGACTATTGCCGATGTTGTAAATCTTGTGCGGTGCGCCGTTTTCGTCCTGCACAGGCGGTTTTTGCATCACGTTGATAATGCCCTCGATGATGTCGTCGATATAAGTGAAGTCGCGCTTCATCTCGCCGTAGTTGAAAAGCGGTATCTTTTCGCCCCGAACCATCTTATCCGTGAAACTGAAATAGGCCATGTCGGGACGGCCCATCGGCCCGTAAACCGTGAAAAAGCGCAGGCCGACCGACGGGATTTGATAGAGTTTCGCATAGCTGTAGGCCATGGCCTCGTCGGCTTTTTTGGTTGCGGCATACAAACTGACCGGCATATCGGTCTTGTCCTCGGCCGAATACGGCACTTTTTGATTCGCCCCGTATACCGACGAACTCGACGCATACACCAGATTTTTCACAGGGTGATGGCGGCAGGCCTCGAGGATATTAAAAAACCCGACGATATTGCTTTGAATATAGGCCTCGGGATGGGTGATGGAATACCGCACACCCGCCTGCGCCGCCAGATGCACGACGATATCGAATTTCTCTTTTGCAAACAGTTCATCAACTGCGGCTTTATCTGCCAAATCCATTCGGTGAAACGTAAAATTCGGATATGCTTTTAACAAATCCAGACGGGCATATTTTAATTTTACATCGTAATAATCGTTGAGATTGTCAACACCGGCGACGGACAATCCCGCCTCTAGCAATTTTTTCGACAGCGCCGCCCCGATAAATCCCGCAGCGCCCGTCACTAAAATTTTAGATTGCACTGTCAAAACGCTCATTCCCCTTCTCACAGCCGAACGCCGTCGGCGGTTTGGCAAAAATGAACCGAAAATTTATCCGCCAAGTTCGGAAATTGCTTTAAATATTCGCTCGTGACCGCTTTTTCGATACTATCCCGAAATGCCGGATCAATGAGCGCCATGCAGCAGCCCTTGAATCCCGCGCCGGAAAACCGCCCGCCGTAAATGCCGTCGGTTTTGCGCATGATCTCATAAAGCGCGATCAGTTCGGGCGAGCCGGTCTCGTAATTCACAATGGAACTTTTTCCGCTCTCAAAACACAGTTGACCAAATTTCTCGATATCGCCTTTCCGCCAGGCTTCAACACCTTGTTCCACCCGCTCGAATTCGGTATAAAAATGCACCGCCCGTTTTCGCCAGTTCTCCGGGAGTTTTCTCTGATATCGCTCAAAAACCTTCCGCGAGATATCCCGTAAACGCGCATCTTTAAAATCGCCGTATTCCATACCCGAAAAACCCATCAATGCATAAGCGGCCGCCTTGCACTCATCTACCCGCATATTGTATTTCGTACCACCCAACATGCGTTCAATACCGCTGAAAAAGATGACGATTTCATAGGGCTTCATCACAACGTTTGCCGGAATCAGCTCTCGGCTGTCGTCTTTCGTGTCCAAATAAAGCAGATGATCTTTCCGACTGTAGATTTCACAGGACTGATCCAATGTTCCGCAGGCCACACCCACATAGTCGTTCTCGGCGCGCAATGCAAGTTCAATCATCTCTTCCGGCCTAAGCATAATCTCGTTCACTTTACAAAGTGCACTGAGAAACGCGATGATTACCGCCGCGGACGAAGAAAGCCCGCCGATCGGCAGATCTCCTTCAACCACACCTGCAAGACCTTTTTGCAACTGATATTTTTTGCCCATTAAAAGTGTTGCACCGCGCAGATAATCTGCCCAGTCGTTTTGTTTTTGCTTCGGCACTTCATGAATGTGAAACTGTGCCCGCTTATCAAAATTTAACGAAACCAATTCGATAACTCCGTTTTGTTTGGGCGCATAAGCAATGTGAATCCCCTGATCAATCGCAAAACCTGTAATCTTTCCGTATTGGTGATCCGAATGCGCGCCGATAGGGCAAACGCGATAGGGGCAAAATCCCATGCTTTCGGGTTCATGATGATAAATTTGTTCAAACCGTTCTCTGCACTTCATTTTTAAATACTCCGTTTTTTGATTTCAGAATCTTTTTCAGGTAAAATAAGTCCACTTCCGATGTAATCGTCCCATTCTTCGGGGTAAAAGCGGTTTAATCCTCCCGCCGGATAAAAAGTGAATTCTCCGATATACGGTCTACCGCATACGTCATATAAATCAATGCGGATCAACGGAAACGGTTTTGCAATGGTCCTGCAGATTTGAAGCATTTTTTCTAATGATGCGGGCGCCGCAAAAGGTTTCGGGCTGTTTGCATAATTTTTTTCTCTTAGTTCCAGATGCTGCAGCTGCATATTATAGGCGTCCACCTGAAGCCCGCCTTCTCCGCCTCTGTTTTGGCAAGTAAACAGATAGCGGGGTTCGCCGTTCATACAGGTGAATTTATAATCTTTTAAACCGCATTCATTCTCATCAAACAGATATTTCTCCGCAATAATGCGCGGCCGGATGTTTTTGTATCCCCATTCCCGGGTGATTCGATAATAATTCCTTTTCATTGTTTTTTCAAGCCGTGTTTTTGCTTTTGCTTTATCAAATGTCGTTTTATCACGGCAAATGATAACTGAGCCGCTGTCGCGGGTGCATTTGAGTACGAATTGATTCGGCAGCTTTTCGAAATTGATTTCCCCGAATGTGTCCCAAATGCCCAGAAGCGGTACCATATAATCGTCGCCGAGTATTTCAGACGCATAACCCCTCATGGCGTATTTATCCGAGAGCACCGTATACAGCGGGTCGCGATGATATAATTTTAACCACTGGATTTTTTCGCTGTAGGTCTTCGGGTCTCTCAAGTTCAACTTGCGGTGAAAAGCCGTGCGGTAAAATAATTGAATATACGGTTTGTCCGGCAGCCAAAACAACAGGCCCGCGTAAGACAACATTTGTAACGCAGCCCCCGGACTTTTAAAAAATCGTTTGATCGATTCGCCCGTCATTTTCCCCTCCGATCTCCAGAAGATATTCCTCCCACCGGGCGACTATTTCGTCCGTCCTATAGGCCTGAGCGCTCTGTTTTGCTGCTTCTCCGAGATCATCGGAAAGCGCTTGGCTTTCCAGCAATTTACGCATGGCATTCGCCAACGCCTGCTCGTCGCCTTTTGGGATCAACAGGCCGTTTACGCCGTCATGAATCAACGCGCGTGCTCCTCCGCCCGCGCAATCCGTCGCAATCACCGGCAGTCCGATGGCCATACTCTCCATCAGCGCGTTCGGCAGCCCCTCCCAATCCGAACTCAGAACAAACAGCCGCGCGTTTTTTATCTTTTCGGCGATGTCGGGTACATTGCCGGGAAACCGGATTCTATCAGACAAACCGATTTTTTTTGCGAGTTCCGCCAACTCTTCCTTCAACTTTCCTTTCCCGTAAATCACCAGATTTTCGTTTGGGAAATCATCCGCGATCCTTGCAAACGCCCGGATCAACATCGGAAAATTCTTTTGAGGTTCCAAACGCCCGACAGCGACAATGTCTTTGTGTCCGCTTTCCGCGCGCTCCGTTTGATAAAACACATCGGAAACGGGGTTCGGAATGATACGAAAGTTTTTTAGTTTTTGCACAGGGAATCGGTTCTTCTGCTCTTCTGTTTGAAATACACATCCGTCGGTAAAACGATACAGAAGCTTTACCAATCTCCTGAGCCACAGGGATTTAAATATTTTTCCAGGATCATTTCTGACGGAAATCAAATTTTTAATTTTCAAACGCCTTACCGCTAAAAGCGCTCTAAAGTTATTCTTGGGCAGAAATGAAATTAAAACGTCGAACTTTCTCTCTATACAAAGCGTACGCAATTTTTTTATACTGGAATTATTTCGATGAATTATTTCAAATAGCAAACGCAGGTTTCTGATATTGAAAATACTACGGCTGCGAGACATTCCCGGAGGTCTTTCTTCGAATTTTCCAACTAAAACAATTCTTTCAACGGAATCCGGAATTTGATATTCGTTCCCCCTATAATAATCCGTAATCAATACGATATCATGCCCATGGGCATTCAGTCCGTTGGCTAAAACCGACATGACCCGCTCAGCGCCGCCGTTGCTCAGAGAATTGATATATAATAAAACCCGCATTCGTTTTCGATTCCTTTCACGCTTTTTGTTCTTTTTTCCTTTCAGGCAGTATCAACCAACTGCCCACCGTCTCATTCATCGTGTTTGTCTCATAAACCGCATACCCGGCAGCCGGATATAAGGTAAGCTCACCGATATAAATCTCGCCTTGAATATTGTAAAAATCCACCCGGACGAACGGAAACGGCTTGGCGAGAATCTTGCAGAATTCAATCATTTTTTCAAAAGATTGCGGTCGTTCAAAAACGCAGCCACTGGGCTGATAATCCCTGTATCTAATTTTATCCTCCAAGGGTTTCCACTGCATATCAAACATGTCAACCGCCGGATGAGCTTGGCTCTCTCTGTTTTTACAGACATTAACATACTTGGGATGTCCGTTAAAACACATAAATTTGTAATCTTTAAGTTCATATCCGCTCTCATCGACCAGATATTCCTCCGCAATAATGCGGGGTCGGATATCTTTATATGCCCATTCCCGATAATAAGGGTAATAATTGTGCCGCAAGTGCCGCTCGATTTTATCTTTCGCGGCGCTGATATCCAATAAGCGTTTATCCCTGCAGATGTAGTTCCCGCCGCAGTCGTGGGTGGTTTTCAATACAAATTGCTCCGGAAGTTCGTCAAAATCAATCTCTTCAAAAGTGTTCCAGATGCCCAGCAGCGGCACCGTGTATTCCATGCCGACTCGATTTGCAATGTATTCCCGAACGGCATATTTATCTGAAATCCGCGTATGAAGCGGGGTTCTGTTATAAAGCTTGAGCCATTGAATTTTCTCAGTAAAGGTCTTCGGCGACTTCAAATTGAGCCTCATTTTTATAATCAAACGATAATACCATAAAAGATACGGTTTATCAGGTATCCAGTTCAGCAATCCGGCTCCTGATACCCGCATTAAAAACGCCTGCGGATGTTTTAAATAGTATTTTACACTTTCCGCTCTCATACGGTTCCCTCGTATTCATCGGTTTTATACGGCAATTCCAACCAATCCCCCAATGTTTTATCCCACTCCTCAGGGACAAATTTCTTCACTCCGGCGTCGGGGCAGAACGTAAACTCACCGAAATAGATTTTTCCGCCGGTCTCGTAAAGATCCAGCCGGACGAACGGAAAGGGGTTTGAAAGAAGTTCGCAGATGTGTACCATCTCGTCAAAAAAAGCAGGCTTCTCAATCGTTTTGCCGATGATATTGTGCTTTTTCATAATAGGCAGAGGCTGCCATTGCATATCATAGTAATTGATCTTCAACCCGGTCTCATCTCTGCGGTCCTGACAGGTGTAAAGACAGCGGGGTTTTCCGTTAAAACAGAGAAACTTATAATCCATCACCCCACGGCCGGTTTGATCGGTCAAATATTCTTCGGCAATAATGCGCGGTTTGATTCTCTTATATTCCCTTTCGCGACCCTGATGATAATACCTGCGCCGCATCCACTTGTTCACCGTTTCACGCAGAACTTCTTTATCAATCTTTGATTTGTCCTCGCAGATAAACACATCACCGGAAGTGTGGTTCGGCTTCAGCACAAATTGTTCGGGAAGCGTATTGAAATCAATCTCATCAAACCGTTTCCAAACGCCCAACAACGGAACTACATACGCTTGTCCGAGTTTATCGGCTATATATTGCCGCACCGCATATTTGTCCACCAGCTTTGTCCGCTCGTTATCTTTGTGATATACCTTCAGCCAGCAGAGTTTTTCGTTGAATGTCCGGGGGTTCTTAAGGTTGCACTTTCGCCCCATATGGAATCGGTAATCAATTTTTACCCACCATTTGGCCGGCAGCAGCCGCATCACGGTCTGTTTGATGAGAGTCTCGAGTTTCATTCGTCTCACGCTCCGTCTCGATTTTATCGCTTCCGATCAATAAATCACACCACCGCCTGAGAATATATCCCGCATCAAATTTTTTAACGTCTTTTTTCGCTTGTGCACCCATAATTGCGCATAATTCATCGTTCCCGAGCAGTTTTTCAATGCTTACCGCCATTGCATCCGTGTCTCCGACCGGAACAAGCAGACCGTTTTCGCCGTCTCTGATCACCTCGTCCGAACCGGCACAGTCGGTCGAGATCACCGGCAGACCCATTGCCATCGCTTCCAATAAAGCATTGGATTGCCCCTCATAATCCGAAGATAAAACAAACAGTTTTGCGTCGGAAATACGCTCGTGGATATCCGCCATATTCCCGGGTAAAAAGACATATCCCTCCAAACCGAGTTCGCGGATCTGCTTTTCCAACTTGCAGCGTAAATCCCCTTCTCCGTATATGTAAAGCCTGCACGCCGGAAAATCCTGATGTACCCGGGAAAACGCGTCGATGAGCATCTTATGGTTTTTTTGTGCCATCAACCGCCCTGCCGTGACAATTTTATTCTGTTTTTCCGATTTTGCCTGTATGCTTACCTGAACAGGGTTGCCGATGACCACACTTTTCTCCGCAATCCGCTTTTTAAAGTAATTCTTTGCACGCTCGGTCTGAAAGACAATGCCGTCGGCTTTTGAGTAAAGCAGATTCGTCGCAAACTTGACAAGAACACTTCTGCCGTCCATAGTAGGGTCGTTTCGCTCTGAGATAATTACCCGCTGCTGCAATCCTCTTGCCGCAAACAACGTGAGCAAGTTAATACGGGCGACAAACGAGACCACCACGTCCGGCTTTTCAAGACGCATCAAAGCCCTGAGTTCCCGGATCCAATACGGCGCTTTTTTCATCCGGGAGCCGCCTCCGCCCGTCAAATCAATCAATTTTATCGCGGGGTTCAGCGGATATTCGCAGCGGTTGGTCAACAGCATCAAAACACTGACATCCCAATTGTCTTGGGCACAGCGGTTCGCCAAAATTGAAATCACCCGTTCCGCGCCGCCCCGGCTCATTCCCCCGAGGACAAAAAAGATCTTTTTCATAATTCCCGATAAATCCCCCGCATCTTTTCCCCGATGACTTCGGAGGAAAAATCCCGAATCCGTTCGGCGTTAAATGCGCCGAAACGCGCTCTCAATGAGGGATCATCCACCAAGATCGTCAATCCCTCGGCAAATGCCGACACGTCCGTCGGCGCATAGAGAAAACCGCCTTTTTTATCGACGATTAAATCCCGATTCCCTCGGATATCAGAACACAATACCGACAGCCCACTAGCCATCGCCTCCATCAACGACAGCGATAACCCCTCATGAAATGACGGGAAACAAAATACATCGGCAGCGTGATACAGATCTGCAACATCACTTCGATATCCGAGAAAATGCACCCGGTCTGTGATGCCAAACTCTTCGGACAAACGGCGCAAATAATGTTCTTCCTGCCCAAAGCCTACCAATATGTAATGAATATTCCGATTTGACGCTGCGATTGCTTTTAAAATTACCTGTTGATTCTTTCTTGCAGATAATTCACCCACTGTGATAACCGCAAAAGCATCTTCAGGAATTCCGAGTTCTTTTCGCAGGGTCTGCAACGCTGCCGTACCTTCGGAAAACCGCAATAAATCAACGCCCACGCCCTGCACATAGGTGGTCTTTTTGGCACGCAAATGCTTTTGGGCAAAGCGAAAATCCTCATGATTGATGGTGATTAAAACGTCTGTGAAAAAAGAACAATACCACTCGATGGGAAAGTAAAAAAGCCAGTAATGCAGCGGTGCGCCATTGAAAAAATGGAACCCATGCGCCGTGTATACCATCTTTGTGCCTTGTTTTTTTCGAACTTTCCGTGCACAAAGCCGCGCCAAAACCCCGCCGATCGGGGAATGGCAGTGGACAAACCGGTATTGGTTCTCCGTATAAATTTTTCGAAACATCCGGTCGGATTCTGCAATCTTTTTAAAAGCAAAAATGTTTCTCGGCACCGGAATATCGTATACTTTGATGCCGCGAGCGGCCAGTTCCGCCTTGAATTCATCTACCCGTTTCTGATCGGTGATATTGCCGCTTTGAAAATTAGCCGCCACATGAACTTCATACCCCATTGACTGTAAAACATCAATGTTGCTCATATTGAATAAATCAATCATCGATGCAACGGAAGCCGTCATCAGTACCTTCGGTTTTTTCTGTGCCGAATCCACCCCGGACGCCCCCTTTTTTATAATTGATTTAAATTCAAATGTCGTCGCATAGTTAAACAGTAAATCGCTGGCATTTATAAATTATACGTGATTTTTCATTTTTTGTCTATATGCTGCTCGAAAAAGCATAACCGATTTGTTTGACAGCTTGAACCTTTATGGTATAATTAAAAAATCCAATTTAGAGGAGATAAATTATGGCGTTTCAAAACCAATTGAATTTTACCGTTTCTCCAAACGGAGACCGCCTTATCTGGTCCGCAAAAGACCTCCCGCTTTGCGGCAGACAGAATACTGACTTTTGGCGGCTGATGCTCGACGACGGATACAGGCGGGAAATGACCGTCAAATCCTCCGAACAAACCGGCTGTGTGACCGTAAACGGCAATACCACAACGATTACCTACGACCATGTCATCGGCACTGACGGACGGCGTTTTGAAGTAACCCTGACGCTTCGAATCGTCCAAAATAAAGACGCACTGTTTTTTGAATCCGAGATCAGCAACCATGACGCCGCCCGTGTCAACGAGTTCCAATATCCCTATATCGACCTCGGCACCGTCTGCGATGAAGTCCGTGAAAATGACGTGCTTGTGCGCCCGAACGGACTCGGCGAACGGATTAAAAATCCCTGGGCAGCGCTTGAAAATACCCACACCGAATATATGAGCGCGGATTATCACGAGATCAAATCGATTTTGCTGTATCCCCGTCCGGCCTCAATGTCCTGGTTCGGCATTGAGAGTGCAGGCAACTTTTTATACATCGGCCGCCATGATAAACTCTGCCGGTCGTTTTCCATGCTCTCCGCGATACAGCCCCGTGAATGCAGCGAACCCCGTCTGGTCAGCACCGTCTGCCAATATCCCTTTGCGGCACAGGGCGAGACGCTTACCTGCGCACCCGTTGTCGTCTCGCTGACGAAAGGCGACTGGCGCAACGGTTCGGATATTTTCGGCGCATTTGCCGGAGAGACCTTTTTCAAACACGCGCAGCCGCCCGAATGGGTGCGGAATATGACCGGCTGGCAGCGCATCATCATGCGTCACCAGTTCGGCGAAAAATTCTGGAACTATTCCGACCTGCCGCGGATTTACCGCGAAGGGAAAGAGTCCGGACTTGATACTTTGTTGGTTTTCGGCTGGTGGAAAGGCCGCTTCGACAACAACTACCCGATTTACGAGGCCGATGATGATCTCGGCGGCGAAGAGGGTCTGAAAGCGGCGGTTGAAGAGATTCACCGGCTCGGCGGTCGTGTGATTTTATACGCAAACGGCAATCTGATCGACCGAAAAACCGACTTTTACCGCGAACAGGGACACGACATCGCCCGTATTGACATCGACGGCAACGAATACGAGGAGCATTACCGTTTCTCCAACGACGGCACGGTGCTCAGCAATTACGGCTACAAAACGTTTTCAAGCGCCTGCCAAGCCACCTGGGGCTGGCAGAAGCAGCTTGTGAACGTCGGAAAATACAAGCTGACGTTCAATCCGGACGCGCTGTTTTTCGACCAGCTCGGCGGGGCCGCGCACCTATGCTTCAACGAAAACCACCGGCACGGCAGGCGCGTGGATATGGATTATACCTACCGTTCCGAAAATTTTCTCGCCCTGCGCGAATTACTCAATCCGGAACAAGCGCTCGCCACCGAATGCACCAACGACCTCGTCAGCGCCATGACGGACTTTCTGCACGGCTGCGACTTCGGCAATTTTTATCGCCGCAATAAAAACGACCGCTGGCAGGACACAATGTTTCCGCAGATGTTTTTGCGCACATTCCCTGAGGTTATCATGACCAATCGTTTTGTGCACGACTGCCGTGTCGACTGGAAAAAAGAGCTCAACCATGCGTTCATCCACGGTTTCCGCTTCGACGTCTCCATCTACCGGGGACGAAACAGTACCATTGCGGATCTGCCCGAATACGCCGCCTATATCAAGAAACTGATCGCGCTGAAAGACGAATACCGCGAATTTTTCTACCACGGCCGCTATATCTGCGAGACAGCGCTCGTTGTGCCCGAGGGTGTTCAGTACACCGAGTATCAAAACAGCGACAGACGCATGTTCGCTTTTTGGAATAAGAGCAGTAAAACAACTACATTTAATGCAGCCGGTAAAAACATCCGCATAAATCCCGAAGATGTTACCTGCGTCGTGATATGAAAAAAGAACGGACTGCTCAGCAGTCCGTTCTTTTTTCTGTATTAAACTACGTTTTTGCCGGGGTCTCGGCTTTCTTCTTATCGGGTAATATAATATTTCCCGCCTTGACCAACGCGCTCTTAGCGACGCTGGGCCCGATGATCGAATAGACAAACGTGGATCCGAGGATAATCGTTTGCAGCTGGCTGGCGTATTCCGCCGGCAGAAGCGATTTTGCCGCAATGATCAGGCCGATTGCAACACCGGCCTGCGGCATCAGCGTCGGACCGAGATATTTATTGATCGTCTCATCAGATTTGGTCACCTTGCCGCCGAACCATGCGCCGAGCCATTTCCCGGCGACTCTCATCACGATATAGATCGCGCCGATCAAGCCGATCTTTGCGAGTGCGCCGACATCGAATCCCGCGCCCGAGATCACAAAGAAGATCATATAGATCGGCGGCGTAAATGACTCGATTACTTTGGCAACTCCATCGATATCGGAGACAATATTGGTGATTGCAACACCCAACGCCATGCAAGCCAACAACGGAGAGGCGTCTGCGGCATCTGCAGCCCATAGCGTCAAGAAGATAAATCCGATCATCACACAAAGGCGGTTGTTCGGCTTATGAAACCACCGGAAAAACAGTGACATCAGCGCCCCTGCCGCGATACCGATCGCAAAGGAAATCACAATATCAAGGAACGGTGAGACGAAGTTCATGACCGTCACCGCTCCGGTACCTTCCATCGCTTTGACGATGGCGGCGGCAAAACCGAACGCGATCAAAGCGACCGCATCATCGAGAGCAACGACGCTCAGCAGCATTGACGTCAAAAGGCCTTTCGACTTATATTGCTGGATGACCAAAATCGTCTGTGCGGGTGCGGTTGCCGCAGCAATTGCACCAAGTAAAATCGACAGTTTCGGATCGACGCCGAAAATCAATAAAGTCGCCGTAACCAAAATCACCGCGCCGAAGGCTTCGGTGTTGGCGATGACGATCGGTGCCGCACCGACCTGCTTAAAGTATTTAAATTTGAACTCGATACCGACTGAAAAGGCAATAAATCCAAGCGCCATTTCCGAGACAACCGAGAACTGATCCACGGCTTGCTGTAATTGCTCTTTTTGGGGCAGAATGTGAATCAACAGCCCGATGATCAGACCTGCGACCAGATATCCGGTTACATTGGGGAGTTTAATGAATTTCCCAAGTCGACCGAACAGCAGTCCGCCGACCATGATGATCGCGACGTATAAAAGAATTTCAAAACTCAAGATGCGGCAACCCCTTCGTAAAATCTACGGGCACGCTGAAGACGATACCGGTATCTTTTCCGCAGATATCACCCACAACCTTCTCAATGGCCCTCGTGACCACTTCAAGCTGCTCGTCTTTAATCACCAGTAAAAGCGTTCTGCTCTCTTTTCGTTCGGGATTGATAATCGCCCGAATCGAACCGATGAACGGAATATCATTCCCCTCGTAATCTTTGAGCACCCGTGCCATACCCTCGCTTCTCAGGATGGTTCCGCCGCAGATGTTTTCCCGCGCAAGTTCTTCAAGAACCGCTTCGAGCTTCTCGGTTTTATTGAGTACAAACACCACCAGCTTCATGTCCATGCCCTCCTTTTTCAATAAAACATATCACTGAAAATTTAGATAAAAATGAAACGAAGCGCCTGTGACGGGCGTAAAACCACGCCCGGAGCGCAACAGATATATTATACCACTTTCTCTTTTTCCTGACAAGACAACGCAAAAAAACCGTCGAAACCGACAGAAAACCGTCATTTTTATCTCGTTTTCTTATGAATAATTTAATCCTGCGCTTCAAACGCAAAGATGTTTGCGGTGTTTTCACCGCCCCAAGTTTTGATTATATCCAGCCGAACGGATTCGCACACCAAATCGAGCGTGATCCGAACAAGCCGCTCGTGATTGTCTCTGACCTGTTGCTTTAACACCCAAAACCCGTTGACTTTCACCGAAATGTCGAAATCCCGCACAAGCCGGTTCGGCATCCTGCGGTGATACGGCTCCATGCCCCACTCAAAGGGCATATTTTTATCAAGCCGCTCAAGTTCGCTGTCAAACACGATGCGCATTTGTCCGACCCGCTCGGGTTTTTCCCAGACAAGGTCAATCCGGCTGCCGTGAAAATGATTGACGTCGCCGAGATTGCGTTCGATGCCATTTGTCAACGCTTCCGAATTCGTCCCATCGCAGACAAAACGACCTTTTGCGGTCAGCGGAGAGATTTTTTTCTCTTTCGACGGCAGATAACAGTTGTCCTCCAGCAAGGTATTCTGCAGTTCCGCCAGATGGTTTTGCAGTACGCCGCGCGGTGTCGTGCCGTTTTTCGTTGCGATTGCGGCCGCGGCACCGACGGCCTGCCCCAATATCGCACAGGTACCCATCACCCGCGTCGAGGACATGGCCGCGTGGGTCGCGCTGATGTTGCGTCCGGCGAAAAACAGGTTTTCGATATTTTTGCTGTAAAGACATCGGTACGGAATGTTGTAGGGCTGCGGCGCGGGGTGAAAAATCGTCGGCTTTCCCGCAAACTGAAACCCGCCGGGGTTGTGGTCGTCCATGCTCCAACCGCCGTACCCGACGATATCGTCGAATGCCCTGACGTCCCGAATGTCGTTCTGCGTCAGCATGTAATCGCCCTCATAACGGCGGCTCTCGCGCTTGCCCGGCAAAAAGCCGACCCACTCGATGGCCCAGTCGTCGGCGTTGTATTTCCCGCTGTTTTTGATATAATCCCAGACCCCGAACGCCAGCGCGACCAACTCGTCACGCAGTTTGTCGGTGTCGTGAATGCTGTCGTTTTCGCCGCCGAGTTCCAGCCACCAGAAGTTGGTGCAGTTTTCAATATTCGCACCCCTTGTCGAAAGCAACTTTTCATAATCGTAATCGAGTTTCGTTGCCCATTCCGGCGGGCGGTATTCCATCTTGCGGTCATACTTTTTCGCCTGAATCAAGCAGCTCATGCCCATGGTCTTTTTATCGGCCTGTTCGGGTTCGATGGATTCGCCGAACTCGTCTCTTGCCTCCCGGCCGATTCGGAACTGCGCACCCGACAACGGCGCCAGCACGCTGTCGCCCGAACAATCGGCAAAGAGTTTGGCCTTGACCGTGTGAAAGATCTCGGAAGTACCCTGCCAGCCCTTGACGCTGACGATGGTATTTCCCGACATTTCAATTTCATTGCACGAGCAGTTCAGCAGCAGCATGATGTTCTTTTCGCGTTTGACCATCGAAAATAAAACCATATCCCACATGCTGAAATTGCGCATGGCGTTGTGGTAGATATTCGCCAGTTCAATTTCTTCCAGAATGCCGCTCTCGCGTAAGCCCTTGCCGTCGCTGCGGTCAGCGCCGCAAATGTGCATGCGAATCTCGGAGGAGGCGTTGCCGCCCAGCACCGGCCTGTCCTGCATTAAAATCACTTTTGCGCCGTGCCGTGCCGCCGCAATCGCCGCGCACATGCCGGCCATCCCGCCGCCCACCACGCAAAAATCGGTCTCGTGTTTAATGTGTCTCATGATAATTCTCCGCTTCGGATTTTACTTAAATTATACTTTAATAATTAAAAATTTCAACACTCGTCCATGAAATTTTAAAATATAGTAAATAATTTGTTATTTACTGCTTGACATTTATTGTATAATTGAATATAATGTTATTATTCAATCATTTAATAACAAATTCGGAAAATATTGAAAGGAACCGATGATGCCTATAATTGTAATTTTACCTTTAAATACATCTATGAAAAGAAAGGAAGAAATAAAATGTCAAAGAAAATAATCGCAATAATCATAACAATTATCATGTGTATAACAACATTGTCACTACCCGTCTATGCAGGAGATGGAGATTCATTCAATTCAAACGAAAGTTGTGAAACTGAAGGTGTTTATGACTATGGTGAATATGGGGATTGTACTATAACATCTCCCGTTTCCGGAGGAACTGATATTACATCAACTTATCGCATCGCAGGTAATAACACTGATTCTTATGTATATGTTACAATATTAAGTTCTGCCGCTGTTTATTATGGGCCAAGTACGAGCTATGTCCTTAGAGAAACCCTTACATATGCTCAGGGCGGTTATGCAATCGAAAGATCAGGATCGTATTACTTGGTTCAATATACAAAAAACGGCGTAACTACACGAGGTTATATTTTAAGCACATCTCTTTCGGGTAGTTTATCTTCTGTTTCTTATGAAAACAACAATATCAACATATTGGGCATAAATACATATGGCAGCACTGTTCATGTATACGGTGGTCCCGGAACCACATATGCTGATATTGGTACGATCAGTAACAGAGAATTAATTACCGTGTTAAAAGCAGAAAATTCCTCTTGGTATCATATTGAATACTACACATCTAGCGGAAACAAAAGGGGATATGTATCAGAAAGTTATATTTTAATTCCACAATATGGTTATAATAAACCAATTACCAGTGGTTATAGAACTAAAGATTATAGTGGTTCGCATAATGGTATTGATATCGGAGGTGTAGGTACAACAACCTCTGTATATGCCATCACAAACGGAAGTGCAGAATATTTAACACGTCATGAAAATGACCCTGAAGAAGGCCTTGTAATGGTCAGTTATGGCAACTATATTAAGCTGACATGCTCTGATACTGGAATAATAGCATATTATGCTCATTTATCCATATTCCGTGGTGGATTTACCTATCTGACTTATCCAAATCCTGATGAGCCTCGTGGAATATCTGTAAACACCATTGAAATTTCAAGAGGGACATTGTCTGTGGCTGCTGGATTATACTTAGGTCGTACAGGTTCAACGGGGAATTCCACGGGGAATCACCTCCACTTTGAAGTAAGAGCAGGTAATGATAGTACCATTCTTGATCCATTCACGTATGTGCTTTTCCCCAATATGCCATATTAATTTTCTTTATCATAGCCAGCGGTATAAAAACCGCTGGCTATGATAAAATTTATATTTGAAAGGAAACTCAACCATTGAAAAAATTTTTTATCATGTTATTATCTTTTCTGCTTCTGGCGACATGCTTAAGCTGTTCAAAAAATATTTCGACGTCATCGGATAGCGCGTTAACCATAGTTTCGTCCGCACCCAGTAAAGTTTCAAACAGCTCTGAATCAATCCTGTCCCAAGTCAATTCCGACGAAACAGAACCGACGGACGCGACAATAAAACTCTCTGAGTTTGTAAAAATATTTACTGACGGTGGCTCCTCATACGGCCTTACCGATGATGGTATACTATATGCTTGGGGATATAATAGCCGTGGCTGTCTCGGTCTGCCCACGGAAGACGAAATCGTCAATGAACCCACAAAGATCAATATCCCTGAAAAAGTCGTCGATTTGGCGCCGGGCGCTCTTTGCGTAGCTCTCTGTGAAAGCGGAAATGTTTATACTTGGGGATTAACGGAACTTCCGAAAAGCAGCAGCACATTCAATTACGATTCAACACCCATGCAAAAGGATCTTCCGGAAGCGATTTCGGAAATTTTTCAAGCGCATGGCATGGTTGGTCTGGCAAAGGGCATCAGCGGCGAATTATATATCTGGGGCTGGAACGAACAGGGACAGCTCTTCGGAACAACTGATGAAACATGGTCGTCCGTTCCTATTACAGCTCAATTACCCGCCGAAGCTATAATGGTCTGCGGATACGATACTCATTTAATTGCACTATGTACAGACGGAAAGATCTACACTTGGGGCAGCAATTACTACGGAGAACTCGGCGATGGCCTGACTGTAAAGGGACTAGATGAAAACGGGGAATTGATTGAGAATAACCGATCCTATGCCGCCGCTGTAGCACTTGAAGGAACTGTTATCAGTGTGGCGGCAGGACGCGGTGCGAGTTATGCACTGCTGGACGACGGAACCGTATATGCTTGGGGCGCAAATGACGTCGGACAACTCGGTGTTGACGAAACCGTGACGTCTTCATCGGTGCCTGTAAAAATTGATCTTCCCGAAAAAATCACGCGTATCATCAGCAATGCCTTTACCGCATATGCTATTTCCGAAAGCGGCAACCTCTATGGCTGGGGGAAAAACAACAATGGTAACTCTGATTCTGATTATACCAGT
Source organism: Oscillospiraceae bacterium (assembly GCA_035380125.1). Classification (NCBI taxonomy): domain Bacteria; kingdom Bacillati; phylum Bacillota; class Clostridia; order Eubacteriales; family Oscillospiraceae; species Oscillospiraceae bacterium. Next base: position 34,052 of record DAOSWV010000013.1, on the reverse strand, counting down.
TTGGGAATCGGCACAAACCCAGCTATTGTCTATACACCGGTAGAAATTCCGGTTTCCGGTGATGTGATCTCAGTTCAAGCAGGTTTCGCTACCTTCGCCTTAACTTCAGACGAACATCTCTGGGTTTGGGGCAGCAATTTATATAACTCCATTTCGTCAAATGTTGAGGACTTTCCGGAAGCTCCAATCATGCTATATTAAATTCTTTTATCATCTGAAAATCGCCCCCGTATCATTAATACGAGGGCGATTTTGATTTTAATTTAACGATCATATCTATTTTTTTAAATCAGTTTACACCAAATCGAGCAAATACCTGTAGCCCTCTTTTTCCATGTCCTCTTTGGGGACAAAGCGCAGCGACGCGCTGTTGATGCAGTAGCGCAGACCGCCTTTTTCCTGCGGGCCGTCTTCGAACACATGCCCCAAATGGGCATTCCCGACCCGGCTGCGCACCTCGGTACGGACCATCCCGAAGGTCAGGTCGTCTTTTTCGCGCACGACGTTCGGGTCAATCGGCTTGGAAAACGCCGGCCAGCCGCAGCTTGATTCGAACTTATCCACGGAGGAAAACAGCGGCTCTCCGGTCGTGATATCCACATAGATGCCCGGACGGTAGTGGTCGAAAAACTCGTTGCGAAACGGCGGCTCGGTGGCGCTTTGCTGCGTGACCGCAAACTGCATGTCATTTAATTTCTTTTGCAGGGTTTCCGCGTCCGATGCGGCGTAATCCGCCGGATTCACGACCGCGTTCGCGGCTTTTTCAAACTTTTCGGGTCGGATATGGCAGTACCCGCCCGGGTTTTTATCGAGGTATTTCTGATGATATTCCTCGGCGGGATAAAAATTTTCAAGCGGCTTGACTTCTATCGCGACCGGCTTGTCCAAACGCGTCTGCAGTTTCAGAATCGACTGCTTGATTGTCGGAAAATCGGCCTCATCCGTGTAATAGATGCCCGTGCGGTATTGGGTTCCCGTGTCCCCTCCCTGCTTGTTGATTGAAGTCGGATCTATTGCAGAATAGTAAAGTTCCAACAAAAAGCCCAGCGGGACGATTTTCGGATCGTAAACCACTTCCACCGTCTCGGCATGGCCGGTGTCGTTGTGACAGACCTCCTGATAGGTCGGATTCGCGGTCTTGCCGTTGGCATAACCGACCTGCGTGGACTTGACCCCGCGCACCGACGCGATGTATTTCTCCATACCCCAAAAACAGCCGCCCGCCAGATAAATTTCCGCCATCAAAATCCCTCCGCCTCTGTCAGTTTCTATGACTTCCTGATTATAGAATATCTTTGATCGGCATTTTTGTCAATTTAAATCTGATTTCCGGCAAACTGGGTCATATACAGCGAATAGTAACGGCTTTTCTGCGCCAGCAGTTCCTCGTGATTTCCGCTCTCGACGACACGCCCCTGATCCATAACAACGATCTTGTCGGCGTCCTGAATCGTGGAAAGCCGGTGCGCGATGATCAAACTCGTCCGGTTTTTCATCAGATTGACCATGGCGTCCTGAATGTGCTTTTCGGTTCTCGTATCGACCGACGACGTGGCCTCGTCCAATACCAAAATCTTCGGGTCGGCCAGCACCACGCGCGCAATCGCAAGCAGCTGACGCTGCCCGTGCGAGAGATTTGCGCCCGCATGCTTCAAAAACGTCTGATACTGTTCGGGAAGACGCTCGATAAAATAGACGGAATTGCTCATCTCGGCCGCATAGCGCATCTGCTCATCGGAGGCGTCGAGATTGGCATATTTGATATTCCGTTCAATCGTATCGGAAAACAACACCGTATCCTGAAGCACGATGGCCACGTTATGGCGCAGTTCGTCGCGCTTGATGTCCTTGATGTTGACGCCGTCGATTTGAATTTCGCCCGAATCCACGTCGTAAAACCGCATCAGCAGATTGACGACCGTCGTTTTGCCGCTGCCGGTCGCCCCGACCAACGCGATTTTCTGACCCGGCTTGATATCCAAATCGAATTTATACAGCACCTGCTTGTCGGGGATGTAGGAGAAATCGACGTCTTTGAAAGAAATTTCGCCCGTCACCTTTTCAAGATTCCGATCACCGCTGTTGTCCTCATCGGGCTGGTCGATCAGCTCAAACACGCGTTCCGCGCCGGCCATCGCCGTCTGCACCGAGCCGTACAGCTGCGCGATCATGTTGATCGGGCGCGAGAACTGCCTCGCATAGATGATGAACGCGGAAATCGTGCCGACCGTGATCAGTCCCGTCAGCGCGAAATACCCGCCGAAAGCCGCGACGATGACGAATCCGATGTTGGAGATGCAGTTCATAATCGGCCCCATGGAGCCGCCGAGAATTTCCGCTTTGATGCCGACCTTCGTCAGTTCGTCGGAGGTCGCATTGAACTCACTGACAACGTCTTTCTGCCGGCTGTAAGCCACGATGGATTTATAGCCGGTGATCATCTCCTCGGAATGGCCGTTCAGCCGCCCCAAGACCTGCGCACGCTTTTTGTAAATGCGGCGCATGACACTTGACAGCTTCTTGGTCACGACCACCGTGATGACCACCGTCGCCATCGTGATCAAAGTGAGCTGCCAGCAATACCATGACATGATCGCAATCGTTCCGAGGATTGTCAAAATGCCGGAAATCAACGAACTCATGCTCTGCGAAACCGTATTCGAGATGTTCTCGACGTCGTTTGTCATGCGGCTCATCACGTCGCCGTTGGAATGTGTGTCGAGGTATTTAATCGGCAGATTGTCGATTTTCCGAAACAGGTCGTGACGCATTTTCTGAACGATGCGTTGGCTCAGGTGCGCCGAGATCAGCATTTGCGCCAATGTGCAGCCCGTATAGACAAAATAGACGATCAGTAAAACGATCAGCAGCTGCCCGAAACCGCTCCACTCCAGTTTCGTGATCCGGTCGATCGCATCGCCCTGCATCGCGGGTGCGGCCAGTGAGGCAAGCGTCGCCGCCACAACCGATATGACCAAAAGCCACAAGAGTTTCTTTTCGTTTTCAAAATATTTCAAAAGGCGCGAAATCGTTTTTTGCACGGCTTTGGGCTTTTCGATCGTCTGTCCCATATTGCGCCCGGGACCGCCGCGGGGTCCGAATTCCATCTGCTGTGTTTTTTTCTGTTCAACTTTCCGGTAACTGGCCTCCGAGGTCTGCGTATGTTCAAAACCCGCCGGAACTTCCCCGGGGTTGTGCTTTTGTTCACGCATCGATTTCGCCTCCTTTCTTCAGCTGCGAATTGTAAATATCCCGATAGATCGGAGACGTTTTCAATAACTCCTCATGCGTCCCGCAGGCCGTGATTCTGCCGCCGTCGATGATGGCGATCCGATTCGCGTCCTTGACTGAGGCGATGCGTTGGGCGATGATGATTTTGGTGGTGTCGGGGCATTCTTTTTTCAGCGCCGCATACAGTTTTGCCTCGGTTTTCAAGTCAAGCGCGCTGGAAGAGTCGTCGAAAATCAGGATTTCAGGGTCTTTCAACACGGCACGCGCAATGGAAATGCGCTGTTTCTGCCCGCCGGAGAGCGAATGCCCGCCTTCCGTGACCTGCGTATAATAACCGTTCGGCGTGGCGCAGATGAAGTCGTCCGCCTGGGCGATTTCCGCCGCGCTCTTGATCTCCCACGGGGTCGCGTCAGCTTTGCCCCAACGGATATTCGCCTCAATCGGGCGCGAATACAGTTCCGCTTTCTGGAGAACCACGGCGATTTTATCCCGCAGCGCCGTGAGGTCGTATTCCCTGACATCGACGCCGTCCACCAGCACTTCGCCCTCCGTCACATCATAAAATCGCGGAATCAGGTTGATCAGCGAGGTTTTACCGCTGCCGGTCGCGCCGAGAACCGCCAGCGTCTCACCCCGGCGGACGGTCAGATTGATGTCTTCCAGCACTTCGCGGCCGCCGGAATTGGGATAGGCGAATTTCACATGCTTGAATTCCACTTCACCGCGGCGATCGGAACTTTCCGCATAACCGCCTCCGGTGATGACCCGCTCACAATTCAAAACCTCGTTGATACGAGCGGCAGAGGCCTTGGCGCGGGTTATCGTCTGAAAGAGATTCGCCATAAACATCACGCTGTTCAGAATAAGCCCGACATAGGTGATGGCGGCTATAATCTCACCCGTGGTGACGCTTCCGCTGTTTTGAACCGTCATGCCCCCGATATAGATGATGCCGACGACGCAGAGATTCAACACGATGTTCATGCCCGGACTCATAAACGCCAGCAAGGACTGCACTTTCAGATTGATGCCGTAAAGCGCGTCGTTCGCGTTGTCAAAACGGCTGAGTTCATAATCCTCCTTGACATAGGCCTTAACGACGCGCGCACCAGCGATATCCTCCTGCATGACGTTGTTTACGCCGTCCAGTTTTTCCTGAACAACCGCAAACATCGGCGCGGCTTTTTTCATAAAAAAGACCACGATCGCAACGACAAACGGCAGCCCGCAGGCGACCACCACGGCAAACCGCGGCGACTGCCTGTACAGCATATAAATGCCGCCTAAAAACATGGCGGTGCTGCGAACCACTGATCGAATGGAAAGCATCACCACATTCTGCACCTGGGTGACGTCGTTGGTAATACGGGTGATCAGCGAGCCGGTAGAGATTTTATCGGTCTGCTCAAAGGAGAGATCCATGATCCTGCCGAACAGGTCCTTGCGCAGATCGTTGCCGAAATACTGCGCCGCAAAGTTGGCAAAAACGCCGGACATGATCCCGCAGAAACCGCCGAACAGCACCAGCAGAATCATTTTGACACCGATCGTCAGAATAATGCTCATGTTCTGCCCGATGACGCCGTCGTCCACAATCGTCGCCATCAAATCCGGCTGCCAAAGGTCCATCGTGATTTCGCCCAGCATAAAAATCGGCGCCAGCAGGCACCAATGCCAATATTTCTTGATATATTTCAACATAAAAACTTATAACCTCGTTTGTATGGTTTCGGAGAGCATCTCTAAAAATTCAATCATCTGCGCTTCTTTTTCAGTCGTGACCACCGAGGTGATCAGACGGTCGGCCTCGTGGATTTTTTCCCGGAGCCGATCCGCACTTTCCTGCCCTTTTTCGGTCAGATACAGCTTGGCAAAACGCTGGTCTTTTTCATCGGTCTCTTTGGTGATATATCCAGTCAGCTGCATCTCCTTGACCGTCTGGCTGATGGCAGCGGAGGTCTTTTGACAGTTCTCCGCCACATCCTTCTGGCTCGCGCCGGGATGCCTTGAGAGGTGTATGATGATCATCCGGTAAGAATCCGGAATTCCGCATTCGAGCGCCATTTTGCGCATATAGTTGGTCCACTCTTTATAGGTGTGTTTGATCACCAACATCAACGGTTTGGGTTCCATACTTTTCTCCTTCATTAATTAGTTACTTACTTAACTAATAAGTACAATATGGTTATACCACACCCGTATTTAAAAAGCAATACCCCTTGAAAAATTTATTTTCCGATAAAAACATTTCAAATTTAAAACCCCCTGCGTCATAAACGCAGAGGGTTTTCTATATATGAAAATTTTCAGCGCTTTTGATACTTGGCAAAGAGGAATGACGCGGGCTTTTCGAGTTTCACCGTAATACCCCTGTCGGCCTTTTCAATCGTGCCGCCTCCGTTGGTGTAGAGTATCTTGTATTCTCTCCCTGCGCTGTCCGTCGGATAAAAATGCGTTTTCTCCTGCGAAAATTCACGGAACAACAGCAGATAGCCACCGTCGCCGCAGTCGATGTCAAAACCGGTGTAGCTCATTCCATCGGGCAATTCGCCGATCGGACGGACGTTCCCCGCTGCCATCCGCTCGCGGTGCTGTTTAAAAATACGCACGATATCCGCCAGAAGTTTCACGTCCTCGTCGGCCAGATGGCTCATCTCCATCCAAAACAGCGGGCAGGATACCATCGTGCAGGCGAACACCGTGTCCATCGGCCAAAGCGCCGGACGCAGCGGGTCGGGTTCGCCGTACCGCTCATTATATTTCTGCTCATTTCGGCGCACGTTCAGAAGCTCGAACTGGCACTTGCCCACCGGGATGTATTTGGATAACTCCCACACGTTTTTCAGCGTATAGTGCGGATAATAATTCACCGAATCGGTGTAGCGGTTCTCGATGAACAAGCTGCCGTATTCCTTTTGATACAGATGTCCGAGCCGGATCTGCGCGGTGATGTCCATGTTGAACCAAACCTTGCCGCCGCTCTCGGTAGTCACCCGCCGCATCATCTTGAGCAGATTGATCTCGCTCTGCTTGTTTTTCAAAATAATGCCGTCCAATTTGAAAAACCGCACGTCATATCTGCGGTGCAGGCCCAGCAGCGTCTCGGCATCTTTTTCCCATAACTCGTAATCGTTCGCAAGATCGGGCGAAAACCATAACCCGAGTTGCAAATCCTTTTCTTTGATGGCCTTTGCGATAACCTCCAGTCCGCCGGGGAACTTTTCGAGATTCGGCTTCCAAAAATCCGGGTCGCTGTCGTAATAATCGCCGCTCCAGAGTTTATTTTTCACCAAAATCGAGTTGGCTGTTTTACCTTTCTGCCAGCCGTCGTCAATCTGCACCACATCGATGCCGATCTGCGCCGCACGCTCGATTTCGCCGAGCATAAATGATTCGCAGACCGCCGCGTCCTGGCTGCGGTCGCCCCAAGTGTTGCTCATCATATAAAGCCCGCGGGTCTCAAGACCCCGGTATTGCGCACGGTAGAGCTTTTTATATTCATCGTTCAGCGCCGCTGCCTCTCCGACGCCCACAGAGGCCTGATAAAGGGCGATCTCGTCGTTTTTCGGCAGGTTTTCGTAATCGATGCCGCTGCCGGTTAAAAACGCGTAGTGGGCATTGTAGGTACGCATATCCTCTTTGGTTTTGGCAAGATGCCCCGCCGGACAGGGCGCTTCCTTGACCAGCATCAGCCCGCGCCCGTGGATGTAGTCGTCGAACAAAAAGAAATGCCCGTCGAAACGCTGTTCCCACATCAGATAGGGGATCTCGGTCTGTTCCTCGACAAAATTGTTGTGATGGTCGGAGACGTCGATCAGCCGTGTGCGGGTCAGGCGGGTGTGGCGGCTGTTCAGGCGGATGGCCTCGATGGTATCGGGCGGCGGAAACAGAATGCCGGTCGCAGCCGTATTTTTCCCGAGCGTAGCGTTCTCGATGCCCTCACTAACTGTGACTTTGTCCTCAGTTTTACCCAAAACGATTTCCCCGCCGACGATCACGGACAATTTTGTCGTGACAAAAGCGATGCCCGGAAAAATCACGTTCTGCCATTTGACCGTGATGTTTCCCGCTTCGAAAACCGTCTCCGCCACGAGTCCGGTTTGCGAAAGCCCCAAACAGTCGTCGGTGAAGCCGTTAAAAGAGATTTTGCACTTATTAAAATCCAGCACCGGCAAATAAAACGCCGCCGCCGGATTCGCCGGAGAACTCCACCGATACCCGCTTTGTTTATCTTCAATATATTCAGTCACGGGCACGTTGCCGTAAAAAACGACTTTGCGCGTAATTTTATCGTTTTCGATGATAAACCCGTCTTCGGTTTTCGTCATTTTGCAGTCCCGATAAATCCGCATTCCGATAATCCTCCCGAAAAATTTACGAATTCAATATATCATATCTCCGAAAATTTTTATATAAAAACAAAAAATATTTTTCAAAAACCTCTTGACTGACCGGTCAAATGGGTTTATAATCAAATTGACCACCCGGTCAAAGCTTGGCAACCGTCAAGGAGGGTTTTATATGATTCAAGTCAGCCATGTGTATCACGACTACGAGGGCAAGGGCAAATGCGCCGTCTCGGACATCAGCTTTCAGGTCGAAAGCGGTAAAATTTTCGGATTTCTCGGGCCGTCCGGCGCGGGCAAATCGACGATCCAGAACATCATGACCGGTCTTTTGGCGCTGCAAAAAGGCGAGATCACCTACGAGGGCAAGTCGGTCCGCGAACTGAAAACGCGCTTTTTCAACCAAATCGGCGTGTCATTCGAGCAGCCGAACCTCTATTCCTCGCTGACCGGCCTCGAAAACCTGCGCTATTACGCCGCGCTGTTTTCGGTGCCGACGCTAAATCCGATGGAACTGCTCGAACAGGTCGGCCTGCGTGAAGACGCCAACAAACGCGTTTCCAACTACTCCAAGGGCATGAAGCAGCGGCTCACCTTTGCGCGGGCGTTGATCAACAAACCCAAGTATCTGTTTTTGGACGAACCCACCGGCGGCCTCGACCCGAAAACCGCCGTCGGCATCCGGGAACTGATCCGCGCACAGCGTGAACAAGGCGCCGCCATTTTTCTGACGACCCACAACATGGAACTCGCCGACGCGCTCTGCGATACCGTGGCATTCCTCTACGGCGGGGTCATCGCGGCCAGCGATTCGCCCGACGCTTTAAAACTGCGCTTCGGAAAGCGCGAAATCCGGGTTCTTTACCGGGAAAACGGTGCCGAAAGCGAACGTTTCTTCCCGATGGACGACAAAGCCGGGCTGGCTGCATTTTTAAAAACCGCAGACGTCATCAAACTCCATTCGCAGGAGGCGACTTTGGAAGAAATCTTTTTGCGTGTCACCGGAAAGGAGCTGACCGCATGAAAAGCGTATTCTTTTTATGCGTACAGGACTTCAAACGGCTGCTGACCAACGCACTGTTCTGGGTGCTGGCAGGCACGCTCGTGGTGATCGTACTGGTGGTGAATTTGGCGCTTCCGTCGGAAATCGCCCCGGAAGAATTCAACATCGTCACCTATAATCTGACCAACGGCGCGCTTTACGGCGAGGTCATGGACAGCGAAGAAGCCCTGCGCGAAGCCGTAAGCGACGGCGGCATGATCGGTCTGATCGGCGGCAGCGACGGCCTCACCGTCGTCCATCCCGGACTCTCCGAAAAAACGCTGAACGCCGTGATGCTGATGCTGAGCGGTGCGGGTTCTCAGGAAATCTCGGTTGAAATTTTAAACGCACAGACCGAGGTCATCCCGTTCAATTTGCGGATATCGCCTATTTTTATCTGCTTTGAAGCCCTGCTCACGGGCTTTATCTTAGGCGGTGCACTGATGCTCGCCGAAAAAGAGGACGGCACCGTCAATGTTCTGCGTATTTCCCCGACCGGAACGGCAAGGTATTTGATCTCAAAATCACTTCTGTTTTCAGTCATCGGGACGTTATATGCAACTCTAATCTGCGTTTTCACCATCGGCTTTGACATCGCATGGGATGTTTTTCTCCCGCTGGCCTTTTTCGGTACGCTGATCTTCACGCTGATCGGGCTGGCGTATACAACATTGTTTCATGAGATGAGCGGCTGGTTTTTCTCAATGGTAGTGCTGCTCGGCATCAATATGCTTCCGGTTATTTCCTATACCACCCCCGCCTTCTCACCGCTGTGGATGAAGTTCATCCCGTCCTATCCGATTCTGTTCGCCTTCCAAAAATCCCTGTTCGGCGGCACGCCCGAAACGCTCTACACGATTCTGTCCATGGTCGGCTGGCTGATTATCTCCTATCTTATCGCTTCTTTAATGGTCTCCAAGTTGTTTTTAAAGGAGGTCAGAGCATGAAAGCGATTATAACCTCCCTCGGCAAAGAATTTAAGCTGGTTTTCCGCAACGGCATCTCGCTGTTCATGGCACTGGCTCCGGCGATCTTGGCAATCGTTTTTATCCTTATTTTCGGCGCAACTCAAAGCGCGTCGCTCAAACTCGCGGTCAGCGATCAGGCCGACGCAGGCGCTGTCGAAATGCTGTCACGCATCGCCGATATCGAGTTGTTTTCGGATGAAACCAAACTCTTGTCCCGCGTCCGTGCCACCGACGCCGTAGCCGGGATCGTCATCGAAGACGGTGCACCTGTGCTGGTATTTGCCGGCGACGAAGGGGACGACTATATGGCGGGAACACGCCAACTGGTACAGACTGCCCTCTCCGGCGCCCAAGTCTCCTATCAGGCAGAATCGATCGAACCCAAAGGCAGCTTGGCCTATAATGTCTCCATGATCGCAATATTGCTGATGAGCCTGTTTATCGGCGGCGCGACCATCGGGTTTTCCATCGTCAACGAGCGCGAGAGCAATATGATCAGCGCGGTCTCGGTCAGTCCGCTCAAATTGGCCAACTATATTCTGATCAAACTGATTCCGTCACTGGTGTTGAGTATCGCGGGAATCACGATCGCGACACTCATCATGGGCAGAGGACAGGCGTTGCCCGGATTCCTGCTGCTGGCCCTGTTCAGCGTTCCGGTTTCGGGGCTGTTTATCTTCCTTATCGGCGCGTTCGCCGCGAACCAAATTGCCGCAGTCGGCGTGATGAAAGCGCTGATGCCGATTTCAATGATTCTGCCCATTTCAGCGTTCTTTGTACACGGAAACTGGCGGATCGCCTATTATATCTTCCCGATGTACTGGCAGTATCGCGCAATTGATGCGATCAACAACGGCGGCGCAATGCTCTTCCCCTGCCTGATGTCGCTGGCAGTGGGCACACCCTGGTTTTTAATGATGGCGTTTTACTTCGCAAAGAAAACCAAAATCCGAATCGGCAGATAATGAAAGGAGTTGTTTGTATGAAATGGTATTGGTGGGTTCTGATCGTGGCGGGCGTTGTCGGGCTCGTCACGCTCAAGATCATTTATGCGCCGAAATGGCTGAAAAAGCAGCAGGAAAAAAAGGCGGCGCGGCAAAAACTGGCCGAAGACGAATAAGCACCATTTGGAGATTGCATGAAATGGATTGAAGAGGGAGCGCAAAATCCGCTCGAGACAAATGCGGCGCTTTTTGAAGCGGCGCTGAATGAGTTTGCCGCCCATTCGTACAAAGAGGCCTCGCTGAACGAGATACTAAAAGCAGCCGAAATGAACAAAGGCAGTTTTTATTACCGGTTTCACGATAAACTGGAACTCTACCTGTCTTTGCTCATTAAAATCGCCGGCGAGAAAGTAGCCACATTTCAAGAATACGAAGCCCAAACAAAAGATACCGGCTTTTTCGAAAATTTTCGTCAAAAGGCCGTGGTCGGACTGCGCTTTGCCAAGGCCGAACCCCGCTATCACGCATTGTTTCAGCGGATTTTGGAGGAGGAAAACGATATTCGGGAGGTCATCAACGCCGGTTTCGGCGGCATGATGGAAAATATGATGGAACAGATGATCCTGCGCGCCAAAGAAGCCGGTGAACTCCGTGAGGATCTGCCCGTTCAGACAACCGCGTTTATCATCTCCACTCTGATGAATAAAATCGACACCGTGATTTCTCCGGATCTGGAGGATGAAAAAATCCTGGAAAACGTAGATACGCTATTGGACATCCTCAAAAACGGGATGGCGAGCAAGCAATAACAAAACCCCCTGCAGTTATCCTGCAGGGGGTTTTTCTGCTGTCAATTATTCCGATATGGTCGAGAAACCCGATACAATATTATCGATGGATTCGTTGCTGTCAACCACAACCCAAATCAACGGACGGAACTTTCCGATCATTTCCTTGCTCCAAATGTAGTAAGTCGTCTTTGTGCTGTCTTCAGCGGTACCTGCCATGATTGAATATTCAGCATCGCCGATTGTGATCGGATCGATTATGCCAAACTGCAGGGAGCTTGCGACCATGGCAATTTTATTCTTAATCTGGTTATCGGTTGAACCCTTGTCGAACAGCATGCTGTACGAGATGATGATATAATCCGTGTCATCCGCGACTTTTTCGATGCGCAAATCTTTAAATTCGCTTTCGAATTCCGCCAATTCCTCGTTGGTGGGCAGCGGATAGGGGAATTTCGCAGCATATTCCTCATCCGAAAGCGCTTTCCATCCGTCCGGAATGACAAAAGACAGTCCGAAATAGTCGTTGGTGTAAACCCCATTGGTTACCGTACCTCTTGTGGCAGGTCCCGATGTGGAGCAGCCGAGCATGGACACAACAAGGACAAGCAGCAGTGCTGCCGCAATGAATTTTTTCATAAAATAATCCCCTCACAAACACTAAGTTTGAATTGATTATATCACCTGACAAATCGTGTGTCAATGAAAAAATTTACAAACCTTGCAATATTCTCAGCTCTATTTTCCTTCCCGCAATCGCAGTCGCTCTATTCGCTGATCTGTGAAAAATTCGCCGGAATACCATCAATTGATTCTCTGCTGTTGATTTTTCATATTGATTTCTCCCTTTTATATAACGCGTAAAAATTTTCACTTTCATTCAATGGTTTTCAGCGCTAGTTTTGCCTAAAACGATAATTTATGATTACCCCGTTAAATTGACAATTCTTTGGTAATGTGGTAGTGTATCCTATGAAATGCGCGAAGACAGCAAAAGGGTAATCAATCTATTCAAGCGGAAGATTCAATGAATTTGAAAGTGGTGAACGCTTATCAATTTGTCAAATAAAACCACAGTAAAATATTTAAAAAAGTATGGGCCTTGTTATCAGGCGCAGAAGAAATTCAAAGCAAATGCAAAAAAATATCCCGGCCCTGTTTCGTATCACAATCTCGGCGTGTATTACTACATGTACGGAACAGAAACACCGGAGGGTAAAGTCCGAAGCGCAAACGCACTCAGTCTGAAATATTTACGAAGAGCTCATGAGCAAAATAGCGCATTATTTGAAAATCTCATGTATCTCGGGCGCATTGCAAATATGAAACATCAATATAACGAAGCAGTTGTTTGGTTCCAAAAAGCGCTGGAAGTATCCGACGTCTTTATAAGCCACTATCTTCTTGCATCTTCTTATTATAAAATTGAGGAATTCGAAAAAGCTGCCGCTCATTTTCAAAATTCATGGAATTTATGCGAAAATGAGGATGATCGGTTTGCAGTAAAACTCGCATACGCATTTTCGGTTTGGCAAACAGATCATAATAAAGGAAGAGATGTCCTCTTTGAAATTATAAACAATGGTTGTCTGGATTTAGAGCCGGATGTTTTGGCATTATCTTTTTTATGCTCCGAATATGAACTAACTTATCAGCTAAGTGAAACCACTTTTCAAAAGTGGCATATAGATCTATTTACTCTTGCAATGATTATGGAGTGTTATTTTAAACTTGAAAAAGAAATTGAAGCGAAAGAATTTTTTAATGGCTTTATTGAAAATCTAAAAGGTTATGAATATAATATCAAACCCGAAATGCGCGGTGCACAAAAAATATTCAAAGACGGCGAATATCGCAGGAAAATAATTAATGAGTTCAAGTTCATCCCGCTTTGGATTGATACCGAATACTTTACATACTAAACGAAGATTATGAGCATGATAAGCCCCCTGAATCAACATTCCGGAGGGTCTGTTTTTCATATGTGAGTTTATCACGGAAGGCAATCCTGCGGCGGTTTATAATACAACCATAATCCCACGAAGGAGACGTGATTCCAAAATGCCTTTCGGTTTCTCAAACAAACAAGAAACACCCGCTCAGTCCAATAACAAACTTCAGGTCAACAAACACCGCTGCCCGCAAAACCACCCCTGCCCCTCGGTTCGGGTGTGTCCGACACAAGCATTGTCACAAACAGGTTTCGCAGCACCTACTGTCGACGACAGCAAATGTATCAGCTGCGGCAAATGTGTTCGCTTCTGCCCGATGGGCGCGCTTTCACTTTCATAAATAAAACTTTTAACCGTACATGACAGGAGGTAATTTTATGTCAGTCATCCACATCACAAAAGACAATTTCCAAAAAGAAGTTATGGAAAGCAAAATCCCTGTTTTGCTTGATTTCTGGGCTTCTTGGTGCGGCCCCTGTCGGATGGTCTCTCCGGTCGTTGATGAAATTTCCAATGAAACCCCGACCATCAAAGTCGGCAAGGTCAATGTAGACGAACAGCGCGAACTGGCCGCTGCGTTCAACATCATGAGCATTCCGACGCTTGTCGTCATCAAAGACGGCAAAATCACCAATCAAGCATTGGGTGCCAGACCCAAACAGCAAATCCTCTCAATGCTCGCCTAATCTCTTCCTCATAACAACCGCTACCATTCGTTTGACGAATGATCAATCCCCATCATGTGCGGTTGCTTAAATCCGCCGCCCGGAGTTGCACCGGACGGCGGATTCGTTTTTTATTCCGCAAGTGCCTCCAGCCGTTTTCGGTCTTTGATCTTAATCTCTCCGCGCGTCAGGGTGATCATATCTTCCGACTGGAAATAATTCAACATTCTTGTCACGACCTCGCGTGCCGTTCCCAAATGATTTGCGATTTTTTCATGGGTGATCTTCAACGCCCCTGAATCATCGAGGATGCTTTCTTCCAATAAAAACGCAGCCAACCGTTTATCGAAACTCTTCCACATAATCTGTTCGATCAGCCACATCACTTCCGAAAAGCGCGAAGCCATAATCTCGTTGGTATAATTGGCAATAACGGCGGATTTCTCCATCAGATTTTTATAAACAGCCGTCGGAATCACCCAGAGTTCGGTGTCTTTTTCGGCTTCGATTGCAATTTCGAATTGAATGCTGGACATCATACAGGAAGCGGAAAACAGGCAGATGTCCCGCTCGAACAGGCGATAAATCGTAACTTCCCTGCCCTCGTCGGATAATATGTATGCCCGCAGCTGTCCCGAACGGATGACAAACAACCCGATGCAATCGGAGGAACCGCCGTAAACCAATGTTCCCTTTTTTGCAAAACGCGGCTGCGCGGCGTTTTCGAGCGTCTCTTTCTCCTCAGCGCTCAGTTTATCCCATATCGGGAAAAAGGCGGATATGCTCAAAGAAATCCCTCCATTCTTTTTAATTATAAATTTTTTTAGAAAAATGTCAATAAAGTTATTGACATATGTCATTTATGGGGTATAATAGTTTTATAAATGGCATATGTCGTTTACTTGAAAGGAGGTGTCGATTATGCCCGGAATGGATGGTACGGGTCCGCTGGGGCTCGGTCCTAAAACCGGCCGCGCTCTTGGTAAGTGTACCAGCGGTACAACCGGATTTTTTCGGTATGGCTGCGGTCTTGGCCGCGGTTATGGCAGTGGGCGCGGGTTTCGCCGTTATACTGCGGTGGATTCAAAAGAAGTGCTGAACGCGCGAAAAAGACTGCTTCAGGATGAGCTCTCGGCAATCGAAGAGCAATTGCTGGACCGTTAAAGCAGAACACGGAGGTCAGCCGGAGCGCACTCCGGCTGACGCTTTGAAAGGATGGTCATAAATATATGATTACAGCGATTCCAGTCAATGAAAACAGTGAAAGCACAAGCGTCTGCGTCTCTTTCGGCAGAGCACCGTTTTTCCTTTTTTATGATACCGAGACGGGCAAATCCGAAACGGTTGTCAACGAGGCGGCAAACGCACAGGGCGGCGCCGGAATCAAAGCGGCGCAGGTTGTCGTCGACAGAGGCGCCAAAGCGCTCATCACCCCCCGCTGCGGAGAAAACGCCGCGCAGGTGCTCAAAGCCGCAGGCATTGAAATTTACAAGAGTTCCGGCGGCGATGCCGGTCAAAATCTCGCTGATCTGAAAGCCGGAAGACTGGAACTTCTGAACAATTTTCATCCCGGCTTTCATGGAAAACAATGAAAATCGCGGTACTCAGCGGAAAAGGCGGCGCAGGAAAGACTTTTGTCAGCGTCAACCTTGCCTCCGCCGCCGGCCATGCGACCTACATTGACTGCGACGTCGAAGAACCGAACGGCCGGCTTTTTCTCAAACCCGAAAATCCGGAGCGGGAACCAGTTTACACCATGCTCCCCGCTTTTAACGAAACAAAATGTATCGGCTGCCGAAAATGCGTGGATTTTTGCAGATTCAACGCACTGGTATTTATCAAAGACAAACCCATGGTGTTTCCGGAGGTCTGCCACGCCTGCGGTGGCTGTGCTTTAGTGTGTCCGAGCCGCGCCGTCGCCGAAACCGAACGTTCGGTGGGAATAATCGAAACCGGCAAATATCAAAACACACAAGTCGTCACGGGTGTGCTCAACCTCGGCGAGGCCTCCGCTATCCCCGTTATCAAGGCGGCGCTGCAAATGGCAAAGCCGAAAGCGCTGACGATCATTGACTGCCCGCCCGGCAGTTCCTGCGCGGTAATGGAAAGTGTGGCGGATGCGGATTTTTGCATTCTGGTCGCCGAACCGACTTCTTTTGGACTGCACAACCTCGAAATGGTATATGAACTCGTCCGCCTGTTTCAAAAGCCGCTCGGAATCGTCATCAACAAAACCGACGGGGATTATGCGCCGCTCGATTTATTCTGCACACAGAATCAAATTCCGATTCTCTGCCGAATCCCATACAGCGAAAAACTGGCGGCTCTGTGTGCGGCGGCACAAGTTGCCTCTTTGCAAGATATTGAAACGAATAAACTGTTTACCCGTCTTCTGAAACAGGTACAGGAGGTGCGTATATGAAAAAACTGCTGATTCTCAGCGGCAAAGGCGGCACCGGAAAGACCACGACGGCGGCGGCTTTCATTGCCTTTTCCAACGCACTCGCTTTTGCCGACTGTGACGTCGACGCACCCAATCTCCACATCGTCACGCGGATGAACGCCATGCCCGAACGCAGTGACTTTCAGGGCTCCCAAAAAGCCGTTATCGACGTTCAAAAATGCATCGGCTGCGGATTATGCCGAGAACATTGCCGATTTGACGCCATTCACCCCGACGGACAGCATTTTACCGTCGATGAATACGCCTGTGAGGGCTGCGGCGTCTGTGAATACGTTTGCCCTGTCGGCGCGGCTGTTCTGCACGACGACGTCTCCGGCGAACTCGAACTCTATCGGGACACACGCGTCTTTTCGACTGCGAAACTCAAGATGGGGCGCGGCAATTCCGGCAAACTCGTGACGCAGGTCAAAACGGCGCTGACAAATGCCCTTCCCGACACCGAACTGCAGATTATCGACGGTTCGCCCGGCATCGGCTGTCCGGTCATCGCCTCTGTAAGCGGCGTGGATCTCGTACTCGTGGTTGCGGAACCGACCCTCTCGGGTTTCAGCGATATGCAGCGCATCCTGAAAACCGCAGCGATTCTCGGCGCGAAAACCGCCGTCTGCATCAACAAATACGACACCTGCATCGAAAACACAAGGGCAATCGAGACCTTCTGCAAAGAAAATAATATCCCTTATACGGGACGCATTCCTTATGACAAGCATGTGCCGGAAGCCATCAACGCCGGACGCAGCATCGCGGACATCGATTGTCCCGCGAAAAACGCCCTGCACACGGTATATGAACGTACAATGGCTGTTTTATATCAATAAAAAACACGGCCTGACACATTCTGTCAAACCAAAATCAACAAATTATGGAGGAAACAACATGAAAATCGCAGTTGCAAGCATGGAAACTCAAATCTCGGGGCATTTCGGACATTGTGAAAATTTCAACATCTATGAGACAAAAGACGGCGCCATTCAAAGCAAAAGCGTCGTCCCGAACCCCGGCCACAGACCCGGATTTCTGCCGAACTTTCTCGGCGATATGGGCGTCAACGTCATCATCGCAGGCGGAATGGGCGGCGGCGCAGTCGAGATCTTCAACGAGAGAAACATCGAAGTCATCGTCGGGGCGGAAGGCAGCGCACGCGAAGCGGTCGAAAATTACCTGAAAGGCGATCTCAAATCCACCGGTTCGGTCTGTCACCAGCACGAACATGCCGACGAATGCGGAAAATAAAAAGTCAACAGCAAATCCGCATGCAAAGATTTGATACCGAATCTTTTACCGCAACCCACCCGCTGTCATATGCGGGACAATCTCCCGATGCGGCGATCTGCATCCGAAATTTCAGCCCGCGTTCCGCATTCTGAACGGTCAGCACATAGGGGGCTTTCGCTGTACAATCCGCCAAATCGGAACGATCCGGTATATCCGGCCGTCTGAAGCGTACCGTCCCCTCCCCGCTGATCACCAACCCGTTCCAGCAGCAGCCGAAGCGGGTTGTTTTGTTTTGCCCCCGGGCGTCATTCTGCACGGAAACATTCCGTCCGTAAGCGTAAAAATAAATTCCGCTGTCGGTTTCGCCGGCCGTATAGCGAATTGAGCGGTTCATGACGTCAACACTCGGGATAAAAGCGCGCAAAGCGGCGTTTTCACCGTAAACAGCGTCCTCGGGATTTGCAACGCTGCCCTTTGCCAAACCGATCAGGCCGGATTGATTCGCACACGGGCGTTGAGCGGCAGCACAGGACCGGGGGTCGGGTTCGCGAAGCTGGGGTACAGAATACCTCTGTGTCAAAATTCCCTGATCTGAGACCGATTCAGAGGCCCTGACAGGCAGCTCCGGTCTGGATACCGACGAAACGGTCACCTGCTGTATCTGTTCCTCTTTCAGCGCCAAGAGCACTTGGAATTTTTCGATCGTCCCCAGAATTTCCTCAACGCTTTCGCTGATGCCCTGTGCATCGACTCCGTTGCTTTTGATGATATATGTAACCCTCTCACGTTCGATGTCGGCCAGTTTCGTCAAACTTTCCGCCTGCGCGGCAGTCGAGGCTGTCAACATACGCATGGCCTCATCAAACGTCATCACCGAATCCGGTTTTATTGACGGAATCACCGGAGTTGACATAATATTTCTCACCCTCCCCTGTTCTTGTTTAATACATCTTGTTTTTCAGACATTCAGGTTGCATGTATCATAACCCGTACCCTATTATATAGCGTTATTTCACCATCTGTGACTGCCTGCCATGCACAAAACCGATACAATAAAAATACAATGGGATGAGATTGTATGAAGGAGCTTTATTATGCCGTTTCCTAATTTCATCGACATAGGCGATCCCGCCGATCTTTCTCTCGGCAGTTCCGTCAATCTGCTGCTCGCCTCGGTGGCCTTTGAAGAATTTGCATTGGCCAATCTGATCAATGCGGAGGCGGAAAAAATTCAATACATGCTGGGGACACTGGACGGACAGACCCCGCCGGACCCGCCTTCAACACCCGATCAAATTCTCGAAGTCAATCAATGTGCGGATCAGACCCTGCGCGACGTCATAAAAAAAGAAGTTCTGCTCCAGCTCAAACTGGAGAATATCCTCAGCCTCTCATCCGATACCCCGGTTGCCGAGACCGCTGTCTCAACCGCTGCGATCACCACCACATCCACCTCTTCGGCATCCACGACAACCACCTCAGTCATAGTGAGCACCGCGGCGAGTGCCACCTTAAGCGTTGCAGAAAGCGCACATAGACCGCCATCCGATAAATCCGCCTGGGTGGCAGGAATAGATTTCGGCACCGGTTGTGCACAGTATACGACGCTTGAACTCGGTGAACTCTGTAAAGCCGCCGATTTGAATTTGGCCTGTAAACGCATTCCCGTGGGTACGGTCCGAATAGTTCGCTGCGGCACCGATTTACTGGTAACGATTGCAACCGCCAGACCGCATATAATGAATCGAGTATATCTGTATGTGGGTCTTGTTGCGCCGATCGACAGCAACCCGGAAAACTTCCCCTATCGTTATGTCGTAACCGATCCGTCCGAATATTTTCGCGTTCATACCTTTAATGTGGATGTCAGGGGCTATTTAGGCAGAACAATCTATATTTCGGCCTACGCGCGATTGGTCAACTGAAAAAAATCAAACAAAATCCTTTTCATCCGGCTCGTATCAACGTATGCCGGATTCATTTTTATACTAATTCTCTATGGCCGATCAGTTAACAGCAAAGCTTCATACATAACGTGGACGGCGGCACTTTGACGGGAATAAACCCGCTGTCATGTTCAAAACACGGATCCGCTTTTTGGATTTGCATTCTGAATACAAGGCCGTGCTCAACCGTGTATTGAACGGTCAGCGCAAAAGCAGCTTTCCCGATTCGTTCGTGCCCGCAGGGACGATTGATTTCCGCTGTCCCTTCTCCGCAAACCGTAAATCGGTTCAGACGGCAATCGGGACAAATTTCCTTGATTCCGCGCTTTACAGCGGAAAAATACAGCCCGTCGCAATGATCGCCCGCCATATACCGGATCGTCCCGCCCCTGTGATCGCTGTCATTAATAAAAGCATGCAGTTGAGCATATTTCCCGTATAAATCATCACAGCTGTTTTGAACACAGCCCTTTCCGGTTCCGATCAGGCAGCAATTACAACCCGTCAATACGGTTGCCGGACAGGTGCAGGTTGAAGAGACCGTCACCGTGCAGGAAGTTGTGGTAGCGGTCGTGGTCGTGGTTGTTGTGGTCGTAGTCGTGGTCGTAAGCGGTAGCAATTCCCGCACATTTTCCAATTTGAATTGCAAGAGCATTTGGAATTTCGCCAATGTCTTCATCATTTCATTGACGCTTTTATTGACTTCCACCGCCTCCTGCATACCGCCGCAATGTTCCCTGCAGCGTTCAAGCGCGTATTGTACTTTTTCTTTTTCCACATCCATCAGGCGCGATAAACTCATCTCCTCCATAGCGATGGAAGACAGCAGAAGGTTTACCGATTCGTCAAAATCAATCTCATGATTCGCCTTTTTACCCGGGATTTTCGATGACATAATCTTTCCTCTTTCATATGTAAACGGATAAGAATCCGCTGGATTTCTAACCCATTATATAACGAAGATGAAACCGTTGTGACTGCAAAGGAACAAAAGAAGCGCCTGTAAAATACAATGGGGTGAAACCCTTGAAAGGAGATGTTTTATGTCATTTACTAATTTTTCGGACACCCAAATGCCCGTTGATATATCACTTGAAGATGCCGTCAATTTACTGCTGGCATCGGTGGCCTTCGAGGAATTCGGTCTTGCGCACCTGATTGACGCGGAAGCGGAAAAACTGCAATATGTCCTCGGTACACTCGGACGTTTTCACAGATTAATTCCCCCGCCGACTTTCGACCAGCTTCTCGCAGCCGATGCCTCCGTAGACCACGCACTGAAGGACATCATCAAAAAGGAAATGCTTTTGCAATTCAAACTGGACAATGTACTCGCAATCCCCGCCAGTATTACGACAACCTCTTCCTCTTCGAGCTCATCCTCGTCGACGAGTGACCCCGATATCGGCTCCGCGTGGTCCGTCGGAACCCCTTTCGGCACCGGCAACGCACAATACACGTATATCGAAAGCGATCAGGATCAAAAAACCGTCGACTTGGGACTCGGTGCTGTGCATATCCCGATCGGATCGGTCGAAATGCTCCGTTCCGGAGACGATCTTCTGGTGACAATCAGCACAAATTCCCCGTATCTGATGGATCAGGTTCACCTTTATGCGGAAGATGAGATTCCCACAAACAGCGCGCCGGGACTTTTCCCTTATCAGTATACCGTTACCAACCCCGACGGATATTTTTCAACCTTTACTTTCACCGTCAAAGTAAGCGAGTTTGAAGGGGATACCATCTATGTTGCGGCCCACGCCCATATTGTTGCTTAAAACGTTATCGCGTAAAAACGCAAGACCCCCGCTTCCCAACGGAGGTCTTGCTGTTTTCTCATTACTAAATATCTTCGATCAGCGGCTGTAACTGATTGTACCAAATCCAATCCGGATTGAACTCGCGTCTGACCAGAGTCTTGGCCCGCAAGACCGCATTGTCCCTCATCCGGTCGACGATCCTCGCCGCGTGTTCTTCCAAATATGCCGGTTCCGAGGGCTTATAGTCTTCTTTGGTGTCAAACCCGAAATTGCGGGCATCCCACCGCATAAAGTAAGCGCCCAGCCGTTTCCCGAGTTCTTCGAGCGCCGGAACCGCCTCATTCAGCACCAGAAAATTCCCGCGGCTTGCCGCCTCGAGCACCGTCAAGCCAAAGGACTCGGAGTAAGAGGGACAGATAAAAAGATTTGAAAGCGTAAAAAGTTCAAAAACGCCGCTTCGCGGAAATCCATGTGGCCAGCCGAGATCACTGGTAAAAGCCATATCCTCCTCGTCAAGGCCGCAAAGACAGCCGGCCATCCGGACGGCGAGCTTATATTTGGCCGGCTCAATGTCCATGCACGGAAAATCGCAAAAAATAACCTTGACCGTCAGTTCCGTCTTTTTGCGGATGGCCCCAGCTAAAGCGGCAGTTTTCTCGAATTTTTTGCCGGGGGTAAATCTGCCCGGATAGACGATTAAAATATCCGGTTTTAACAAATCCGTTTGGTTGTGCAGTTGTTTGAGGTCTTCGCTCAGGGGGGTAATCAGGTCGACGCTGTTGTATACCACCCGGCACCGGCCTTCGGGCACGCCGTACTGTCTGGCCAGCGCGGGAATCCCGGAATGAGTGGGATAGACATATACCGTATTCGGCATCGGCGTATACCGGCAGGAAAAAGGATATTTCAAAACCGGAGGCCGGTTTACCGGAGCAGAATGCGTAAAAGCGATAAATCTGACTTTCGGCAGATTTTCCTGCGCTTTTCGAATGGCGACGTTATGTATCAGATGCCAGCCCTGATAATGAATATCATGCATAATGCAGACGTCCACGTCGGCAAGGGCGTTTTTTAAATCTGCTGCAATCGCCTCCGTTTCGGCAAAAAAGGTCTCGTGCGGCGTGCCGTTTGGCAGGGCGTAATCGTGCCATTCCATCCGTTTTCCGTCGATCCGGTTCGTGATTTTCACCCACTCGAGCCGCTCATCTGCGAAGATACCCCTCCGTTCTTCGTCTGAACAATCCTGACTGACCAGAACCTTTGTGCTTATCCCGGCGTCAAGCAGCATTTTCAGATGTTCCGCAACGACGTTGACAAGCGAATAGGTATTGCTCAAACCGTTGAACATGGTCAAAAGCGCAACTTTCATCTCGGTTTCCTCCCGCATTTTTACCCTATGTTATGCCGTGGGAATTTTTATCATACACAAAAAGCGGCCGGCGGAAGAACCACCGGCCGCAAAACATGGAATTTCGTCTATTCCAGAATATTTGACGTGATCATATCCACACCGTAACCGATCAGTTTTGCCGCATCAGCGGAATCATCCACCGTCCAGCAATTGACCGTAATTCCCGCTTCTTTCAGCATAGCGGTATTTTCAGCGGTGAGCGCTTTGTAATGAATATCGAGGTCCAGATTATATTCTTTGAGCCGCCCGATCAACCCGCCGTCGTATTCACCGGTCAGAAACTGCGCGGCTTGTTGGGGATACTTCTTTCTCAGGTAAACAAGATTTTCATAACAAAACGAGATAAATATTACACCGTTCATATATCCGAGGCGTTCGATTTCATCGCAAATACGGTAAATATCGTCTTCTTCCATAGCGTTTTTCAGTTCCAGCACGCCGACCTTTCCGTATTTCATGTTGATGTTTATATACTCCGCCAGCGTCGGTATACGCAAATCACTGCGTCTTTTAATCCCGTCACGGTCGGTGAGGATCAATGACCGCAGGGTATCAAACGTCGATTTCTCAACCGCCAGATCGTCGATTGCAACCCTGCCGGTCGTATCATCGTGAATCAAAACAAATTTTCCGTCGCCCGTTTTATGAATATCGGTTTCGATTCCGAAATAACTCCTGTTTCCCGCTGCGATGAAGGCCGAATTGGTATTTTCCGTCTCAATCCCGCTGACGCCGCGATGCGCAATGATCTTTACCCCTTTTTTGTCCGTGATTTTAATCGTGTCCATCAATCAATTACCTTCTTTATAACTTCGGCCTCTCCGAAACGGAGAGGCCGGTTTTTAAAATCCTCAATCAATATCTCTGTGTCGGGGTCTTTCCGATGACGGCGTTGGCTTCAACCAATACCTGCTGTGCGCCCAACTGTTCCATAGCAATGGCATATTCGCTCAGCGCCTGCTGCACAGTATAATCTTCATTGCTGATGGCGTTGACAAAACAAGTGTGAAATGCGGTGGCAATGTCGCTGACATTGGCATTCAAGGTTTGAGAAACCGGGAATGAATATTGCAGATCCAGCTTCAGCACGTCCTCGGCATTCAGAGCCGTGGTCATGGTCTGACTGTTGTATGCCGCCGATTCCTGCTTACGAATGCGGACATTCTCATTGTCGCTCCCGATAATCTCGAGATTTTCGGAATCATATACGCCTTCAATGATGCCCACCAAATTGGCCATATGCCGTGTGACATAAACGCCTTCTCCCGCTTCTTCGGACGCGTCTTCATCGAGCATCATTTTGAGTGTGATCGAACCGTCGGAATTACGAACGATATTGTCCTCCAACCCGACATAGGCCTCGATATAGTTGGGTTCCGAACCATACAGCAGATCGACAAAGAAATTCGCGGTCTCAGCAGGTTGAGCGGTACCGTTGATCAACACAAAAGCGCTTCCCGTAGGGAACAGAATCTGCGGCACTTCATATCCGTTGTTCGACAGTGAAGTGATCTCGGTATACAGCGTGGTCAATTCGTTCCACTTTTCATCGGTGGTAGGCCATTCCGAAGTCTGCTCATAGATGGCATTTGCTGCGGCATACATTCCGTAGCCGTATTTACCTTCGCCGACGGTGGTATAATAACTGCCATATTCCCCGTTGTCGAGCGCTTCCCAAACGTCTTCAGACGTCATGTTCCACAGATTCGTATCAAATGCGTCGGCTTCATAGAGCTCACGAAGGTATTGCAGCGCTTCAGCCGCCTCCGACTGTAAAAACCCGTCGATGAAAGTGCCTGTTTCGGGGTCATAAGCATAACCGAACTGCCCCGAGGAATCAATGCGCACGCCAAACGCGTTTAAAATATCCAAAGCCCATGAAAGATCCGCTCCGCCGCCGATCGCAGCGCCTTCAATGTCAGAATTCGCAACCGCAAGCGCATATTCTCTTAAGCTGTCCAAATCGGTCGGAACCTCAAGCCCAAGCTGCTCCAGCCAGTCGGTGCGGAAGGAACGGGTTTTCATCGTATAATAAAAGCTGCTCGGAATAGCCCAAATATGACCGTCGATCATATACATATTGCGCATCTCTTCAGGCAGCGAAAGCCATGCGGGATTGTCTGCCAGATAATCATCCAGCGGCAAAATTGCCCCGCCGTCCTTGAAATACTGCACCACATCGAGCCCGCCGACGTTAACCACGCCGTGAATATTCTGGTTATACGCCTCTTGCATTGTACTCGAATAAGTCGTATCGACAGGTACGGTTACCGTGATATAGACCCCGTACCGTTCACTCATCGCGTCGGTCCATTCATTGCGTTCGTCCACTGTCAAGGTGTCATCGCCGTAGTTGTAAAAAAACGCAGGAGCCACGATCTCGAGATCGGTCGGAAGTGAGAGATCTTCATAGTTGATTTTCGGAACGGAGGTCTCGGAACCGCTCGGAGAACAGCCGCCGATCAAAAAAACGGCGACCAAGATAATCACAAATATCCGTTTTACCATATGCTCTGTCCTTTCAAATGGAATGCCGGTTGATTTCTGAATTAATTTATCAAAATATTATGAACATACAAGTAAATTTCGGTGATGAAAATTTGATCTTTTTAAAGTACTCAAACCCGTTTTTTGGCCAGTAATTTCTTAATACGGGCGGCGGGATCGATCAGATCGCTCAGTGACCGGTCAAAGTTGAGCGCGTCGATGAGTAACGCGATATACTTGGACATGTCCACTTCCTCATACCAAACCCGCGACTTCAATTCGTCGGTCCGATAGTTGAGATTGGTGGTAAAGACTTTTGCAAGCTGCCCGGCGGCATAGGCTTCGTCGAACCGCGAAATCCCTTCGCAGAACAGCCCGAACGTGGCAAAGACGAAAATGCGCTGTGCGCCCATTTCTTTGAGATGCTCGGCAATGTCAAGAATCGAATCCCCGGAAGAAATCATATCATCGACGATGATGATGTCCTTGCCGTTCACATTATTGCCCAAAAATTCATGCGCTATGATGGGGTTGCGCCCGTTGACGATTTTGGAATAGTCCCTGCGTTTATAATACATACCCAAATCAAGCGACAGAATCGAGGAATAATACATACAGCGGTCCATTCCGCCTGCGTCGGGTGAGACAATGAGCGTGTGTTCGGCGTCGAGCTTGATGTCGGGTACCGCGCGGTAAATCGCTTTGATCATTTGGTAATACGGTTTGATGTTCTCGAATCCGCAAAAGGGTACGGCATTTTGTACCCGGGAATCGTGGGCGTCAAAAGTGATGATGTTGGCGACGCCGATATTCTGCAGTTCCTGCAGCATAATTGCACAATCCAACGACTCTCTGGCAGCTCTGCGATGCTGACGGCCGCCGTAGAGCATCGGCATAATCACGCTGATGCGGCGGGCTTTTCCGCCCACGGCTGCGATGATACGCTTGAGGTCACCGTAATGATCGTCGGGACTCATACGGGTTTTGGTGCCGTACATGTTATAGGTGGTGCCGTAATCGAAGATGTCGCACAAAACAAAAAGGTCGTCCCCGCGTACCGATTGATTGATCATCCCCTTGCTCTCACCGGTACCGAATCGCGGACAACATGCGCTGACGAGGAAACTCTGTTCGCTTTCACGCCATTCTTTGATATAACCGTCGGCTCGGGAGGCGATTTCGCTGCAGCCCTGCAGCGGGATAATCCCCAATTTGCCGACGGGCATTGAAATATCTTCGGTCACACTGCTCACAACAACCACGCTCCACACTTTAATTTCGATTTTATTATACCCGTACCGTTCTGCTTTGTCAATCTTTACGTGTCCTTAAACCCATTGTTTACAATCCACAGATATGCCAATCATTCACTGCCATATCATTTTCTGTTGGACAAGATCTTCTGTTCATAATCTTTAAGCAGTTCAATCCACTCAGCGCCTACCGGAACGCCCCGCCGCACGCACAGCATATCCCATACCGGATTGATCGGCAGGTTCTTGAATTCGTCAAACAATGCCAGTCTCGTTGTGAAGTCGTCGTTAGCCTCGGCCTCCTCCAGCAGATGGCCGGGTTCGCACAGCGCCGTCAGCATCGCTTTTCCGGCCGCCCGCATCCCGATAATCCAAGCCGCGACCCGGTTGATCTGAGCGTCGAAATAGTCCAGCCCGACAGCGACCTGACCGAAATAGTTTCCGCGCTTCAGCTCGCTCATCAGCCCGTTCAAATCGTCGCCTTGAATCAAAACATGATCGCTGTCCCACCGTACGCCGCGGCTGACATGCAGCATCACGTTCTTGACGAACGGCGTCACCGAGGAGAGTTTATCGATTGCAGTCTCGGTCGGGTGATAGTGCCCGGTATCCATTGTAATTCCGACGCCATGTGTGGCCGCATAGCCCAGATAGAACTCATGCGAGCCGACCGTGAAACACTCTGTGCCGATGCCGAAGAGTTTCCCCTCAAGCACGTCGACGACATATTGACTGTCGTATTTATCCTCAAATATGCGGTCCAGTGAGTCAGCCAGCAGTTTACGGTATAATTTCCGGTTTGCCGGCTGATCCTTCAATCCGTCCGGAATCCAAATGTTGTTCCAGCAGGGTGTGCCGGTAGCTTTCCCCATCGCCTCGGCGATTGCTCTGGAATTCTTACCGACTTTAACCCAAAAATCGCGTACCTTTTTATCACGGGACGACAGCGAAAATCCGCCCACCATCATCGGATGCTTAAAAAACGTGGGATTGAAATCGAGCCCGTAACCGTTCCCGACCGCCCAGGAAATCCATGTTTCAAAATCCTCGGCCGTGTATTCGTCCCGCCCCTTCTTCTTTTTCGGTTCAGCATAAATGCTGTGCAGATTCACGCGGTGTTTGCAGGGAGACATACAAAACGCCGTATCGATATCAAGCCGCAGCTCATTTCCGTTTCGAGCAGCACCGGGATAATTACCGGTGACGACGTTTTCGCTGTGGATGTTCCCAAGATCCTCGAATCCCATGACGTCATCGCCCTGCCAGCAGTGCAGCGAGACCGGAATTGTCTCGAATTTTTGAATCGCTGCGTCTGTATCAATGCCGTAGGCTAAAAATGCCGATCTTGCCAGATCGTATGCCTTTGCAATTTTATCCCGATCAATTTTATACATAATTGCCCCCAAAATAATCAAAAGTAAAACGGCGGGGTTTACCCCGCCGCAGAATTATTCATCAGTGCTTTGGTCCGCAGCCGAACTCGTGTTCGGATGATCCACTTCGATCTTAGAATAAAGACCGCCCGCGAAATCACTTCTGACGGGCCTGCCGACCGTGATCTTATCGCCGGTGCTGATGGGCTTGATCGGGCGTTGTCCGTCGTTCCCGCCTCTGCCGCCGCCGCGATTTCCGCGATCATTCCGGTCGTTTCGGTCACCGCGGTCATTTCGGTCATAACCGGACGAACGCCGGTCGTCGCGCTTACGGAAATTATCCCGCTTATCGATGCGCTCGTATTTGTCACCGACCTTCTTCACCTTGGAAAGAGGCGCAATGATGACCCGGCGGCGGGGTTCTTCGCCCTCCGACCACGACACCACGTCCGAATTCTCCTGAACGACAGTGTGCAGAATCATACGCTCAAACGGTTTCATCGGATTCGCAACCGTGACATAACCACTCGAATTGGCTTTATCGACTGCGCGTGCGGCATAATCCTTTAGTGACTCAACCCGCTTTTCACGATAGCCGTTTAAGTCGACGTTGACATGATACCTGTAATCCGCATCGCGGTTGACTGCCAGTGAAATGATGGCCGACAGCGCATCCAAAACATCGCCGTGATAACCGATTACAAAGCCGACGTCGCCGTCGGAGGTAATATTATAGGTGACGCTCTCCGCATCCCTTTTAATTTCGACATCATACTCGTCAACGCCCATCGCGTTCAGGATTTCGCACAGATACTGCTCTCCGTCAGCCACTGCATCTTCCTTGCCCAATAAGGTGACTTTGACCTGTGCCTCGGTCGAACCGATCCCTAAGACACCCTTACTGCCGCGTGAAATAATCTCAATCTGAACTTGATCTTCGGTTGCACCCAGCTGCTTCAGCGCGCTTGCAACCGCATCCTCAACGGTCTTGCCCGTCGCGGTGATCTCTTTCATTAAAATGCCTCCTAAGCTCCCGAGCTACTTCCTGCCCCTCTTTTTCTTGCTCTCCATCATTTTGATATAAGCGGCGCGTGCTTCTGCATTCGCCGGGGTCTCTTTCGCTCTTTCTTTTTCCGCTTTGATACGGTCTTTTTCCATCTGCTTTTCCATCAAATCCCGCGCTTTGGGATCGATCTTTTCCTCGTACACCTCACCCTGCTTGGCGAGCTCCTCTTCGCGTGCCTTGGCGATCAATCTGCGCTCCAGTTCTTTTTTCTGGGATTTTGATTTATCTACATAATCGTTATACCGGGTTTGCTTTTCATCGGTAGCTTTTTGTGCCTGTGCGAGTTTGTCCCGGAATTGCGAAGTTTTGGTAACCGGCTTTCCGCTCAGCCGCATCTGTTCAAGCTTTGCCTCATATTCGGCGACCATCCTGCTCATCGGCCAGAACTTGTTTAAAATCACTGTGGAACCCAGCATCAGCAAACTGTTGTAAATCCAGTACAGCAGCACGCAGGCCGGAAACCGATAGGTAATGAGGCCGGTCAGTAACGGCATACCGATCACCATGAACGGACTTGCTGCGGCATTCGCACCCGACATACCCTCGTTGTTACGCTTGTTGATCTGGCCCATGTAATAGGAGCTGGCGACACTGGCGAGGACGGTCAGAATCGGGAAGACCCAATAAATCCAACTTGCCCCTTCCTGTCCGACGCCTAAACTCAGATCAAAATTTTTGAAAAGGCCGAACAGCGACATATCCAAATGGGAGGCCGGTTCAATCAAACCGGAACCTGTAAACCATTCAGGATTGCTTTTGAGATAACGGAAAAGATAAAGTTCTTGATTGTAGGTTGTCATTCCCGCAATCGTCACATGGGATTTTAATGTTGCAACATCTGTTACCACCTGAGCCGCACGAGTGCCGATATCGAATAACGAGCCGGCCAAAAAGGACAACGGCCGCACGATGACCCGGTAGAGTCCGAGAAAGATCGGCAGTGGAAGCAGCGACGGCAGACAGCCGCCCATCGGATTATAACCCTCTTCGGTATAGAGCTTTTGAATCTCTTCGTTTTGACGCTGCTTATCGGTAGCGTACTTTTTCTGAATAGCGTTGATTTTGGGCTGGAACCGCACCATTTTGGCTTGAGAGCGCTGGCGCTTGATGTCGAGCGGAAACAGAACGGCTTTGAAGATGATTGCGAACAGCAGCACCGCTAAGCTGAAGTTAGGCAGTATCGTATAGCAAAACTTGAAGATTGCACCCAGTGGGAGAACGACGTAATCCCAAAAGGTCATCGCATTGGAAGCAGCAGCCGCCTCAGCGACAATTTTCACTATACCGGACACAGCGGTCCCGAATGCCGTTATCAAATCCATCTCATTTCTTGCCTTTCATGCTTTCTGTTTTGCGGTTGCGAAAAATCCAAAATCGATTCGGCACCGGATCGACTCCGCCTTTCGAAAACGGATTGCATCTCAGGATGCGCCATACCGCAAGCAAACCGCCGCCGACGGTCCCATAGGTCTCATATGCTTCAATGGCGTAATTGGAACAGGTGGGATAGTATTTGCAGTTCCCTTTCGACCAAGGCGGACGAATTTTCTGATAGCTGCGGATCAGCGCGATAAAGAGCTTTCTCACGCAAGCACACCGGCCTTTTTCAATTGTGCCTGCATCACGGCGGCGATCTCCGGGCTTTTTTTCTTCCCCGTGCCCTCACGGGCGACGAATACCAAGTCCCAACCGCCGTCAATCCGCGGACAGATGCTGCGGTAGGCCTCTTTAATCACGCGCCGTGCGCGGTTTCGCTCCACCGCAGACCCGATCTTTTTCGCGGCCGTGACCCCGATGCGGGTGCGCCGGCCTTTTCCCTTGAAGCAATAACAGATCAATACAGGCCCGGCAACGCATTTCCCGCGTCTGTATGCACGGTGAAACTCCCAGTTGTTGCGCAGTGCAACGGCGTTACCGACCCGCATCTTTAATAGGACAGGACGTGTCTGCCCTTGGCTCTGCGGCGGGCAAGCACTTTTCTCCCGTTGGCTGTGCTCATGCGCTTGCGGAAACCGTGTTCCTTCTGCCGCTGCCGTTTTTTCGGCTGGTATGTCCTAAGCATACTCTTCCCTCCTTTGTGTTAAACGAACGGGCATAAACCCATAGGGTACATTATATCCAAATAACGCAAGCTTGTCAATCACTTTATCCGCGTTTCACCGCTTTTTCGGTCAGAAATATTCCTTTTCCGAAAAATGCGGTTCTCGTTTCATATCCCACCTAAAATCCGCTATTAAAAAATTCAGCAGGGTAAACGCCCTGCTTGAAATTCAAACGCCGATCAGCTTTTCACAATCCGCACGCTGTAATCATCATAGTGCAATTCCATATCATACCCCAAAACGCGGCATAATTCATCATAAAATAATAAGTTTCCGATATATTTCCCATTTTCATATCTCGCGCCTCCCTTACCATCCACATGCTCACTGCCGTTTTTAAATATATCCACGCAATATGAACCATCACTGTATTCTTTAATTTGTAAGATTACTTCGTTTGAGCTGATTATATTATTCTCCTCGTCATAAGTATATTGAATATCAAGCGCATCTAAAAATTCAAACAAATCTATTTCAAGGAATGTGTAGCCAAATAAAGGCGTCGTTAAAAATGTTATTTCTTGTTCATTGATAAAAACTTTTGCCGACCGGGGGTTGAAAATTTTCAAAAATTCATCCTGTGTATAAACCTTTTGAAATATATAATCACCGTATTTCTCATTCGATATGGGTACTGTCATAAAATACGCTTGCGTTTCGGTGATTGCTGTAATGATATAACCTGTTTCTACATTCGGACCATCTAAAATGACCATCTTTTGGATGTTCTCAATGCCGTTTTCCCGGAAACACTCTTTGATACCTTCTTCATCACATAGAAATATAATCGCTCGTTGAAAATACTCGCTTGTTCTAAACTTTTTCCATCCCCAGTTGTCCGGGTCATTGAGGGTAAGAAACTGTCCTTGCTTGTGAGATCCATCTTCACTTGAGATGCCTGTTAATATTAATTGCCCGTTTTGCTTCTCAAATCGAAAAACAACGTGTATATCCTCATATAACTGATTGTCCCAAGGGTTGTTTATAAAATCAGCGACATCGTAGCTGCTCTCACCACCAAAAGAATCAAAGCTCATATAGATCAATTCGGATTCTTCTGCGCTTTCGGAACTTGCGGAATTTATAAAACTTGCAGAACTTACAGGATTTTCAGAACTCGCGGAATTCTCAGAACTTGTAGAATTTTCTGTAGAATTTGCTGAATTCGCTGTCGCACATCCGCACAGAAATATGATCATCAACAATACACATACTATTTTTTTCATCAAATATCCCCTGCTCCGCAAATTTATAACATTGGAAAAGTGATTCCTCTTGCCTGTAGTATAGCATAATTTTCCCATATTGTAAATGATGCCGGAGCAAAATGCTCCGGCGCCATTCGTGGTTTTCTTTAAGAAAAATCCCTTTGTTTAATAAATCCCCGTCAAAGTAATCCTGTATTGTTCACCGCCAATAGTGTCTTCTTCCGTCATTATGAAAGAAAATGTTTTTTTGATAGGAGTTCCGATTTCCGGAGTAAAACGCAACGTTAAAGTATATTCCATTTTCTCGGCGTCACTTGAAAACGCCAACACCTCGGTCTGCACCTCCGAAAACTCCTTCGGGTAATACCAAATCCCCTTTTGCTGCTGCGAATGTCCTGTAATTTTTGAAAAATCGGGGTCAACACCAAAGAAAATTGTATAATAGTAATAAAAAGTTCTGTCATCCACAAAAATGACACCGGAGGATCCCTTTTTATCATCTACTTCGGTTCCGTCTTCAGATCTCGAATAGATGGCCAAAGTGGCCATTTTATCAAGATAATCAGAATCCGCACTTTCAATATTCTCCGGGTCAAAATCGGTAATTCCGCATTGATACAACAGCGTGGCGGCTTTTGTTAATTTTGCTTTAATCGTTTCATCTGTCCGTTCTTCATTCGCTAAAAAACAAATATAGTCGTTTGAAACAGCATATTCAAACCATTCTATAGTAAAATTATTCTGTCTTTTTACAATGTTATAATCCTCCTGACTGATTCCGATATTTTCATCGTCATTCAAGGGCTTGCCGTTTACCAATACCACTGTAAGTATCGGGTCATATTCATCAATTTGAAAACACAGAATGTTGTTTTTCTCTGCATATTGCGGGACAAGTAGATTGTTGTCGTAAAGCAAAACTAATTCCCTTGAGCATTCATCGAAAGCATAATCACTGATTGAAATAACACTATCGGGAATAAATATCTCGGTAATCGCTGTCGCGGCAAATGCAGCTCCGATAATTTCAACGTTTTCCGGTAAAACAACTGTTTCTAAATCCGATAAATAAAATGTTCCCCTGTTTATTTCCTTAATTTTATTTGGAAACACGAAATTCTTAATCCCTGATACCTCAAAAGCCATTTCTCCAATGCTCTCAACACTTTCCGGCAAATCAAGTGCCTGAAGACTTAGACAACCGTCAAATGCAGATTTTTTAATTGTTTTTAAGCTATTGTTTATAATAATTTGTTTCAGGTTTTGGCAAGCCGAAAAGCTGCCTTCACCGATCTCTTCAACGTTTTCCCCAAATTGAACGCTTTCCAACTCTGTACATTTGCGAAAAGCGGCTTTATCAATTAGGATAACATTGTCCGAAATTACCACACTTTTTAAGGTTTCATTTTCTTTGAATGCGCCCTCTCCAATCACGGTCACCGAAAGCCCGTCCATCGTATCAGGAATTACAAGCTCCTCATCGTCACCATTGTATTTCACAATAGTAATGCTGTCACCAACAATTTCATATTCATAATCACCGTATTCAAAAACAGCAGTATTCGATTCCGGAATAATGCTGGAATCCTCCGAAACTGTCGATTCCGAAGAACCCATTTCTTCACTGCTTGCAGACGCTAGAGAAGAAACTTCGGAAACCTCCGAAGCCGGCTGTGTCTTCACACAGCCGGCTATCAATAATATGCAAAGCACAAAAACTAAAGACATTTTTTTCAAGATTAATTCTCCTTTTCAGTTATTTTCCAGATAAGATCTATAATCTCCCCGTTTGTTTGCATGACGATTAGCGGATCGAAAAACATTACAT
>DAOSWV010000012.1:96621-99494 GCA_035380125.1 Oscillospiraceae bacterium | reverse complement strand
TAATAACGGGGTGTTTTTTCACCGATCTCATAAGCCGCGATTGAACGTTTGGACACGCCCACCTGATCAGCGAGTTCCTGCTGTGTGATCCGAAGCGTCATTCTGGCTTCTCTGACCTTATCTGCGAAACTTTTCATGTCCCGTATCCTTTCAAAATTCATCTTAATTGCATTATGTACATTTTTCCTGTTGACAATGGTTCATCATTAGGCATAGAATATCGGTGAACCAAGTGAACATATAGTTAGTATATGTTCATTCAGAAAGTTTGTCAATAGTCCTATTGAAACGGGTGATGAAATGGAACGGGCAATCCTGCACAGCGATTTGAACAGTTTTTATGCATCGGTGGAGATCATGCTGAATCCACGTCTGAGGGGTAAAGCAATTGCGGTCTGCGGCTCCACTGAGGATCGACATGGAATCGTGCTGGCGAAGTCGGAGCTCGCAAAGAAAGCAGGTGTCAAGACTGGCATGGTGAATTGGGAAGCAAGGGCGTTATGTAAAGATCTTTTGGTCATACCTCCACAGTACGAACAATATTTGAAATATTCAAAGCTGACGCAGGCAATCTATAACCGATATACTGATTTGATCGAGCCATTCGGCATGGATGAGTGCTGGTTGGATGTTACGGGCAGCAGAGGGATATGCGGGGACGGCATGACTATTGCTGAAGATATCCGTCAAACAGTACGTGAAGAACTAGGGATGACCGTCAGCATCGGTGTCTCATTTAATAAAATTTTCGCAAAACTGGGTTCGGATATGAAAAAGCCTGATGCGATCACGCAGATCACCGACAGCGATTTCAGAAAGAAAGTGTGGCCGCTTCCTGCCAGTGATCTGATCTACTGCGGACACGCCACGACCGCTAAGCTCGCCAAGTATGCCATCTATTCCATAGGAGACCTAGCCATTACCGACCCAGAGTTTTTAAGGAGACTACTCGGCATTAACGGCATTGCGCTTTGGCACTATGCCAACGGAACCGACAGGTCACGAATCATGCATAGAGACTTCGTTTCCCCAGTGAAGTCCATCGGACATGGAATCACTTGTGTCTGCGATCTGGAGAACGATGAAGAGGTTTGGAAAGTGATCTTGGAGCTCTCGCAGGATATCGGCCACCGACTTCGGGTTCATGAGTTATCGGCAAAAGGTGTACAGGTCTCCGTACGGAGTAATGATCTGCTTGGTTTTCAATTTCAAAATAAACTGCCTTTTAAAACACAGCTCCCATCTGAGATTGGTGCCGCTGCACTTCATCTTTTTAAAGATAACTATCAATGGACGACAAATGTTCGTGCGGTCACGGTTCGTGCTATCAATCTTGTTCCGAAAGACGAATCCGAACAGCTTTCATTTTTTCGCGATACAGCCCGTATTGACAGACGCGAACGCCTTGAAGACACCGTGGAAAGCATTCGTAGCCGATTCGGGAATAAGGCGATCACTTATGCGGTCTTGATCGGCGATTTGAAGATGCCAGGCGATGGCAGGCACCTTGCGAAAATGCCTGGTCTGATGTATCAGTGATCAATGATTTTTGTTTTTTGCAACTTGCCTGTTTTTCCACAGTAATTGATTATGTTTTTTACATCAACACATTCGCCAAGGTATTATACTAGTAACTGTTGTTGACCCTGTAATCTATTGAATTTACTGAGCTTTGTGCTGCTCAAAATCGATTCTAAACATATCTCTTTGATTTCTCGGAAATTAGTTAGTAGAATTTATCATTAACAGAAAGGTGATGGTCCAATTCGGTAGAGACGCAAAAAAATTTACTGATTTGGGGATTCGTCAAAAATTGTAACACTAGTCCTGTTTTTACATGTATACTCCTTGCATTTCCTAAAATCATAGTGTATTATGATGTTACTTGAATTTTAAGATTATTAAAAAAGGAGAAAAAAATGACTCTGAAAGAAAAGGTACTCATTGAATTGGAAAAAGGCGCAATGTCAGATCGTGAACTTACAGATCGATTGCTCGGTGTTAATGCCCCACAGCAAAGTATAAATCAAATATGCAGACATCTTGCCGAGAAAGGCATTATTGCTAGAACTTCCCCTCCGATTAAAAACATTCTCAAGACACAAGGGTATATTCCTCTAGAAACAAAAAAATTAAATGATAGTCTTATGAGTGAAGAAAGCATTAAGAATCTATTAAATATCTATCTCCAGGAAAATGGTTGGCAAACGGTAGTTGCATGGGGCGGTACTCATGGAATTGATATCGATGCTCATCGCAATTCTGAAAGATGGATAATAGAAGTGAAGGGCTGTGGTTCTCGTAATGCAATGCGTGTGAATTATTTTCTTGGTATTCTTGGTGAATTGCTTCAACGGATGGACGATCCCAATGCAAGATATAGTATTGCTTTACCTGATTTGCAACAGTACAAGAATCTTTGGTCACGACTACCTGATCTCGCCAAACAGCGTACGGGAATTGACATCATATTTGTTGCAGAAGACGGCAAAATTAATTTCGCAAAATAAGTGTCAGATTAATCCTCGTGATCTTTAAGACTATAAATGCAATCTGACAACTCAAAAATTTAGCGCACATTTAGCGCACAAGAACACGATAACGTGCGCTAAATTGCAAAAGATTACAATAAGTTGAAAATTATAAACGGCATATGAAAGCCGTTTAGCGGAGATTATAAAAGATTACAAAAGGATGATTGCTCAACTCATAACCCGAAGGTCGCAGGTTCAAATCCTGCCTCCGCAACCAAAAACAAAAGTGGGACTTGTACCCGCTTTTTGTTTTATCTTAAACTTAGGATTTGAACCTTTCAAACTCCTGCCTCCGCAACCAAAAACAAAAGTGGGACTTGTACCCGCTTTTTGTTTTAT
>DAOSWV010000012.1:7458-96521 GCA_035380125.1 Oscillospiraceae bacterium | reverse complement strand
ACTTAGGATTTGAACCTTTCAAACTCCTGCCTCCGCAACCAAAAACAAAAGTGGGCCTTGTACCCGCTTTTTGTTTTATCTTAATCTTAGGATTTGAACCTTTCAAACTCCTGTCTTCGAAATCATAAAAGCCCGCAATCATATGGATGCGGGCTTTTTGCTTTTATCGAAATCGGTCGGATCCGTTAATTGTTCGGCGTCGGGCGTCTCTTCATCGATAAGGAGATTCGCTTTTTTGCAAGGTCTACCGAAAGGACGTAAACTTTTACGATATCGCCCACCTTGACCACCTCCGACGGGTGCTTTATATAATGGTCGGTGATCTCGGAAATATGAACCAAGCCGTCCTGATGGACGGCAATGTCCACAAAGGCCCCGAAATCAATGACGTTTCTGACCGTTCCCGTCAGCTCCATACCGGGTTTCAGGTCTTCCATGCTCAGGATATCGCTCCTCAGGAGCGGAGGCGGCAGCTCGTCGCGAATATCGCGGCCCGGTTTCATCAGTTCTATGATGATATCACGCAGGGTCGGAATACCGATGCCGACCGCCTGTGCCACTTTGGATTCGCCCGTTTCTTTAATTAAAGATGGGAGAGATTTTACCTTTTCGGAAGTGAGATCGGAAACCGTCATCCCAAATTGGCCTAACAGCATTTTAGTAGCATCATAGGATTCCGGGTGAACCGATGTATTATCGAGAATATTTTTAGCCCCGGGTATGCGCAGAAAACCCGCGGCTTGCTCGTATGCTTTCGGGCCGAGTTTCGGCACTTTTTTCAGTGCCGTGCGAGAAGCAAACGGACCGTTTTCATCGCGGAACGCCACCACATTTGCGGCAACGGCAGCGCCGAGACCCGAAACATAGGTGAGCAATGAGGTTGAGGCCGTGTTTAAATCGACTCCGACGCTGTTGACGCAGTCCTCCACAACACCCGTGAGCTCAGTATCCAATCGAGCGGGGGGCATATCATGCTGATACTGCCCTACCCCGATGGATTTGGGATCAATCTTGACAAGCTCCGCGAGCGGGTCTTGTAAC
The DNA here is from genome assembly GCA_035380125.1 of Oscillospiraceae bacterium. Taxonomy (NCBI): domain Bacteria; kingdom Bacillati; phylum Bacillota; class Clostridia; order Eubacteriales; family Oscillospiraceae; species Oscillospiraceae bacterium. The sequence goes on along the minus strand of DAOSWV010000012.1, from coordinate 95,480 downwards.
CGGCGTGCGATGGAGACGGCGCTTCTGAGCGAGACATCAAAATCGGGGAATTCTGCGGCTCCCAGTTTGGATGCGGAGTAGACCGAGGCGCCTGCCTCGTTGACAACCATATAGGACAACGGCGTTTCGACCTCTTTAATCAGCGCCGCGACAAAGATCTCGGACTCTTTGGAGGCCGTGCCGTTGCCAATGGCAATGACTTCGACTTTATGCTTGCCGATCAGGCGTTTCAGCTCCCGCTTAGCTTCCTCTGTTTTATTGTGAGGCGGGGTTGGATAGACGACGGTGGTGTCAAGCACTTTGCCGGTCGGGTCGACAACGGCGATTTTACAGCCGGTGCGGTAGGCGGGGTCAAAGCCCAATACGGTTTTCCCCTTAATCGGCGGCGAAAGCAGCAGCGGCTTCAGGTTTAATCCGAACATCGAGATCGCCTGCTGATTGGCCGTGTCGGTCAGCTCGGCGCGTATTTCACGTTCAACGGAGGGCTTGATTAAGCGGTTCCATGCATCTTCGGCTGCTTGACGCACCCATTCGGATAATATGGAGGTCCCTTTTACATACGCCGCAAAGATCGGCGTTAAAGCCAAGCCGTCCGTAATTTCGATTGCAACTTTCAAAAACTTTTCCCGCTCGCCGCGATTGATGGCTAAGATGCGGTGGCTCGGGATTTTACTCACCGGCTCGGAGTACTCGGCATACATCTCATAAACCGATTCCTGCTTCTCTTCGGTCTTCTCCGCGCGGGAGGTGATCACGCCGCTTCGCTTAATCAAATCGCGGAGCTGCCCGCGCAGTTTCGGATCATCGGAAATAATTTCGGCGATAATATCCTTTGCACCGTCGATTGCTTCTTCCACGGTATTGACGGAAAGCTCCGGGTTAATATACGGTAAAGCGATTGATAAGTCGCTGCCGCTGTCTTGTTTTAATATGAGTTCCGCCAAGGGTTCCAACCCTTTTTCTTTTGCGATGGTTGCACGGGTGCGGCGTTTCTGCTTGTATGGGCGGTAAATGTCTTCGAGCGCGGACATCGTCGCGGCTTTTTCGATTTCCGCTGCCAACTCATCGGTCATTTTGCCCTGCTCGGTGATGCTCTCTTTGATCTTCTGCTTGCGCTCTTCAAAAGAACGCAGATATTGCAGCCGGTCGGCGAGTTCCCGCAGCACCTGATCGTCGCAGGAGCCGGTCATCTCCTTGCGGTAGCGCGCAATAAAGGGGATGGTGTTTCCGTCATCGATCAAGGTGATAATATTTTTCACATGCTCGGGTTTGAGTTTAAATTCCGTGGCTAAAGCGAGATATTGTTCCATAAATTATCAGTTGATTCCCTCTTCTATATTTTATCCGCGTCGGTATAAGTGGACGTTCTCATCGTGCAGAGAATCTCCACTTCCCTGTCGATGGGCGTAAAATCGGTGCTGTAAATCGTGAACGAGTCCTTGACCTGCGGCACACTGCCGCGCAGCGTTTTATGGTAGAGATGTTTGCAAAACATCCCTTTGACGGTAATGGTGTGGCCCTTGTCGATATGCTCCAGACGGACGTTCCCGTTTTTCAAGCTGATGTATTCGCCCGCATGGGCATCCATGACGAGATTCTCGGTCTCCACTTTGCAGTTCGGAATCACCACATATTCCAATTTAAACGGAACCTTTTCGGTGCCCTCGGTCTTGACCCGCAGTTTCAGCCCGTTCTCCAGTTCAATGAAATCAATCGTGATTTTTAAGGTACAGACGCAGACCTTTTTGCGAATCGAATGATCCATCGCAAACCAGTCCGAAGTCGCCGGCGGGGTCTCAAACGGGAGCATATAGTCGTCGACGGCCGTGATTTCCATGCGGTATCCCTCGTCGGTCTTGACGACCTCGGTCGGAACAAACTGCGCAATCGCAAAGAAGGACGCACATGCGCGGACGTAGATATTCAAATCCCCGCACTTCACAAATAGAAAGTTCGGATTGTTGGCGATAATCGAATAGCTGAAATATTCCTTGCTGCGGCGGTAGATATTCGACAGCGGATAGAAAGCGGAATAGGTTTTGGGGATTTCGATGCCTTTCAAATCCTTTTCGGAGTCCCACTCAATCAGCTCGGGATTCAGCAGATAAACCCACATCGCGTTAGGCGCGCCTCGGTTGTTGTCGACCGAATCGTTGAAAATTTCCTCGGCAAACTTCAGATACTTCTTGTTCTTGAGGGTATGGCCCGCCCAGAGATACAAAAAGTAATACGGATGACCGGGGAAAAACTTACCGGAAGCAGAACCCTCGCCCTTGTCCTTGCGCCGGGAATTCTGGGTAAAAATACTGCCGTCGCACTCGATATAATTAAAGAGCAAATCCATATTTCTTTCAACGTATTCATAAATCTCGGGATGCTTGCCTTCTTCGGCGATGGTCAGCAGCGCATTGTCGTTGACCGCATTATACATGCCGGCCGAACGCTCGGTAAACTCGCCGTATTCATCAATATCAATGCCCTCGGCCAGATATTTGTCGGCCTTTGCTTTCAGCTCGGGCCAGCCCAGAATATTATAGGTCATCAGCAAAGCGGCGGCTTCCATCCAACGATGGTTCGGGGTGCGAAAACCCGTCACCAGCATCCCTTTGGCATGGTGGGTGATCACAATCAGTACCCGGCAGGCGGTCTCTTTTTCCGCTTCGGTCTGATCGGCATATTTTAAGAATATCCGATAAGCGCGGACAATGTTTAACAGATCAAACGTCGCCGGCGCGTGAAAATCCGAAATCAGCACATTGATGGTGCAGTCCGGATTGGTCGAACGCAAAATAAAATCACACCCGGCATTGATTCTCTCCAGCACTTCCGGATTTTTATAATACTTGCTCTCTTTGCAGCAATATGTGCAGATCAAATTATGCAAAATGCCCGCCGCACCGGTGGTTTCCGAAATCAGATAAGAATCCGCATAACCGCCGTTAAACAGATGATTCGGATCGTTGATGATCTTGGTCTTACTCTTTTCATACGTCGCATCAAGGCTCTCGGCTATTTTCAGATAATGTTGATTCATTCTGTTTTTTACCCGTCCTCTTCGCGGACGGATAACCTCCCATCCATATTTTCAGGGGCAAAACCGCTTATGCAAACTATACCATATTTTGCGCCGCTTTACAATCCGAAACAAAAAACCGCTGAAGTGCCTGCCTCAACGGTCGAAAACCGAAAACCCGTATTTTCAATCATTTCTCCGTCTCTCTTTTTTTCTTGACCTTTTGGCGAATATAGCGAAAATCACCCGCCATCACCTTATAAAAAAGCCGTTCGAGTTTCCGCCAGAACAAAACCACCGGCACATTATATGCCATGATCCGGTTGCGTTTTTTCTCATATTCGGCATCCGCAATGATATATTTCGCATGTTTAAGCGGAAACGCCAATTCGTAAGTTTTCGTGAAAAACGTTTTGCGGACGCCGCGCGGCAGCATATTCAGCGAATCGCCGTGCGCGGCGTCTTTGGAGCAGCCGATATTGCTGATCATATTATATTTCGGGACGATTTGAAGCTGATTCCTGCCGTATACGCTGAACTCATAAAAGAACTCCAGCGCGGCAACATGCCCTTCATATAGTTCCTGCTTTGCATAGGCGGATACCCTTTTCCAAAAGGTCTTATTGCGCTTGGTCTGTTCTTTCAGCAGATTCATGACATAGGGGTCCTTGCCGTATTCGAAGTCGTTAAATTGCTCAGCGGTTCTTTTCCAAGTGGCATTCCCCCAAATCGCGCCCTGTTTGGAAAAGAAATAATCCGAATTGACGTTTTCGCTGACGCCGAGATGGTTATACCCGCATATCACGCTGATCCGCTCATCATCTTTATAATATTCCAATAAATCCGCGCAGTATTGAAAAAAGCTGACCGACGGAATGGAATCGTCCTCCAGAAAAATGCATCTGTCGACTTTACTCCAAATCAAATCCCTGGCTTTTCGCCCAATGGTATAAAGCCCGAGGTTTTGTTCTTCATAAAGTTTATAGACAGTACACGCCCAGTCGATTTCCTCATCAAAAATCTTACGGTTTGCGGCAATGACCGCCCGCTCCTGTTCGTTTCGGCCTCCGTCGGAGATCAAAAACAAAACGCTCGGACGCGCTTGTTTTAAAACCTCGAATTGAACGCGCTGGCATTCGGGGCGTATCCATATATTTATTTTTACCGGCACATCGACCAGAAAGGGGTTCTTTTGCATTTTCGGTATCCTTTCATCTGCTTTTATATATTCGGAAATTCCTCAAAACGGGAGATTGTTGCACCACTTATGAACAAGTATCTTTATACCGCCGTTATTTTCTGCAACCCAAAACAATGCTGCATATTCTGTCGACGTCTTCCAAGTGCAAATCCGAATAAAGCGGCAGCGCAAGCACCCTTTGGCTGATATCAAGGGCAACGGGCGTGAGCGCGGGATCATACATGCCGCGGTAACAGTCAAAAGCGCTTGTGAGCGGGTAAAAATATTTTCTTGCAAAAATATCGTTTTCGGACAGTTTTTCAAACACCTCATCACGGCCTGCGCCGAAACTGTCTTCATCAAAAATAACCGGAAAATATGCATAATTCGGCGTCACATCCTGTTGAACGGCATTTAGCCGCAGCCCGTTGATGTCGGAGAGATTTTCAAAATACCGATCGGTGATCGTCTTGCGTTTTGCAATTTCAAAATCGATGTATCTGAGGTTGCAAAGCCCCATCGCGGCACAAAATTCATTCATTTTTGCATTCGTGCCGACCTCGTCTACAAGGTCATAATCCCGAATCCCGAAATTTTTAATCCTGTGTATCCTTTCACCCGTCTCACGGTCCTCAAAGCAGACAGCGCCGCCTTCGGCGGTATTAAAAACCTTTGTAGCATGAAAGCTGAAGCAGGAGATATCCCCGAAAGAGCCGATGCCCTTCCCCCGGTACTTCACGCCGAACGCGTGGGCGGCGTCATAAATAACCTTCAGATGGTGTTTCTTTGCAATGCGGTCGATTTCGCCGATGTTGCAGACGTTCCCGTATACATGAACAGCGACGATTGCGGTTGTTTTTTCGGTAATCAGCGATTCGATTTTAGACGTGTCAATTGTGAAATCGACGGGATTGATGTCGCAGAACACGGGCTTCAATCCGCTTCGGACAATGGCGTGAGTCGTCGAAGCGAAGGTATAGGGCGTTGTGATGACTTCGCCCGTCAGCTCGAGGGCTTGCATGGCTATTTCGAGCGCCATATGCCCGCTTGAAACCAGATCAATATTTGGCACATCCAAATACGCTTCCAGTTCGGACTGTAAAAGGTTGTGTTTTGACCCCATATTGGTCAGTCGGCGGCTCTCCCACAGCGGTTGAATTTCTTTGATATATTCCTCAAACTCGGGCATGGAAGAACGGGTGACCGGTATTGTTTTTTTCTCCGCCATAATACCCTCCTTTAACTGCGGTATGAAGGGAAGTAGTCCCCGTTGTCCGTTTTGCCCGAAAGCTTTACCAATTGATCATAAATCTCCGGCTGCGAAATGCGCTTCCCCTGCCAATATTCCAAAGATGTATGTTTTGAAAAATGCTTTTTAAAGAGCAAAAGAGAATCGTCCGGCGCGCTCGTGCGTCCGCTGCCGTAAACCACATAACGATAACCCCGCTCTTTTGCCCAGCGAATCAGTTCGGCATTGAGCAGATAATTGCCGTAACACGAAGTGCCCTTGACACTCATCGAACCGAGATGGCAATAGACGGCGTTTTCCCCGAGCAACTCGATATCCCGCCCCAAAACCTCATCGCCCAGAAGCGTTTCCGCTAAAATCACTTTGTTGTTCAACGAGATCAACAGTTCTTTGAAATATTCTTCGTTGAATCGATAGTGCGCTTCCGCATTCAATCGGTCCATATGTTCGCAGTAATCCCGATAAAAAATCCCCGCAATTTCCGGCGGCGGGTTTTCGGTAATACGCACGTTCAAGCCGAATTTCACGGCTTTATTCACCCCACGCTTTGCTGTTTTTGTCAGTTCGCTGACGGCAGGGTTCTCCGAACAATCCAATCTTGTCGCCGCCGATTCTCTGACATTGAACAATTCATATATGCCGCGAAACACCTCGGCGTTTCTCAGCACCGGATGAAAGCGGACAAACTCCGCTACAATCCGCTGTTCCCTGCAGTGGGCATTCAATGCCTTCTCAAATAAGTTTAAAAGCGCCTCGGTTTTTCCTTCCCGAACCTCGACAATGCAGGGGCCACCGTAGCCGTACGGGGTCATGGTGTCAAAATATTCGACCCCGTCCACCCTCCATTGAATCGGGCGTTTGAGATATTGATAAAGCACTTCGCCATACGCACACCGAAATTGAAACCGCACCAGTTCGCCCTTTTCGATATTCTCATACAGTTTCCCGTATTCTTGTGTCAAGTAAACATCCGGCATGGGTTATTTCCGAGCTCCTCTCGGTTCCAATTCCAGCAGAGTCCTGAGTTCGGTCGGCGTTACCAACACCTGTTGATTCGCTTCGATCAGGCGGTGAATACGTTCCAGCAGCATGGCGTTCGTCGCTTTGACGGTGCGTTCGGGGTTATACCAAATGTTGTCCTCCAGACCGACGCGCACGCCGTAGCCCATGCTGATGGCCAGCGAATTCATGTTCAGTTGGTAATTGCCGATGCCGCCGAACGAGAAAACAGCATCCGGCGGAAGTTCGCTGACCAGAAGCCCGGACGACAGCAGTGTCGCCTGCGCACAGGCGATATTGCCCAGAATTAAATTGAAATAATACGGCGGTGTGATCAACCCTTTGGTGATCAGGTATTTGGCATAGTTGATCATGCCGGAGTCAAACGCCTCCAGCTCGGGTTTGATCCCTTGTTCCTGCATGATTTTTGCAAGGTCCATGATCATAGACGGCTCGTTGATACTCGCCTGTTTGTTAAAATTTAAAGAGCTGAGCGTCAAGCTGGCCATATCCGGTTTCGCGGGCCCATCCAAAAACAACACCTCGGAACGCTATTCCAACCCGGTGTGAATGCGCCCGCTGGTGGAGACGCAGATCACCAGTTCCGGCGCAAATTCCCGGATGCCGAGAATCATTTCCTCATAAATCTCTTTTTTATAATGGGGTTCGCCGTTTTCGTCTCTTGCGTGCAGATGAACCATGCTGATGCCGATTTCGCACGCTTTTTTCACATCCGCAATGACCTCTTTCGGTGAAAGCGGCGCGCTGTTGTTTTGTTCTTTTGTCGGTATCATGCCGGTGGGGGTAAAATTGACGATAATCCCTTTGGGCATAAAATCACTCCTTTTTCTCGTGCGGTCTGGCGGGGTTTCCGACGACGGTTATTCCGGCCGGGATATTTTTGGTCACCACCGCACCTGCGCCGGCCAGCGCATTGCGCTCGATTTTGATTTTATGTAAGACGGTCGCTCCGAGGGCGATATAGCAATAATCTTCAATCTCGCAAAATCCGCCCAGTGTGCATCCGGGGCTGAATGTGTTGCCATTCCCGATGTTAAAATCATGCCCGATATAAACAGATTGCCGCACCATATTCGCATTTCCCATTTTTCCGTTAACCCCGAGGTGCGCGAAAGCCATGACAATGTTATTTTCACCCATCGTGACGCTGTCGGCCACATCGGCCAGCGGGCTGATGTAATTCTCGACCCGATATCCCTCCGCTTTGATCCGCTCATACACCTTGATTTTATCTTCCATGTGCCGAAATGCGTCCACCGCGCTGATCATGGCATATTCGGACGGCGGATACCGTTTGACCGCATCCTGAAATCCGACCAAAGGCAGCCCGCAGAATTCTTCCGCATCCAGATATTTTTCATCGACGGTAAAAGCGCAGATTTCAAAATCGGGTGAACGTTTTTTGGCATCTTCATACAGCATTTGCGCAATGTTGTTGTTTCCGAACACAATTACTTTCTTCATATAATTCCTCTTTAAAACAATATACTCGACCCCGTTGCTCTCTTTTTCTTTTGGCAGACATCCCGTTTTCAAAAACTTGTCCTGCGCATTCCGAACACTTCCTGTTGTATATATAATTGATTGTCAACAAGGCGCGAATCTTTTTTCATTATATATCAAATTGTTATATAAAGTCCATAGTTTCAACATTTTTACTCAAAAACCTCGCTTTTTCGGTGTTTCACCTCCAATCCGCAGTATTAAAACAACGCCTTCCTGTACGGAGGTGTTCTCTTTGTATATAAAATCCTTTCAAATTCGATTATCGCAAATATTACATATTATCTCCCGGTCGAAAAACATGGAACTTTCACAACCCGTTTTCGCAGCGGGATTATTTCAACCCTTCCAGGATCTTTTTCGCAATCCGACCCAGCTCGTCAAACGCGTCCCGAAACCGAACGGGATCCTGCCGGTTCAGCTCATAATCATAGGTGTCCGGAAAATCCTTTTCGCCCTCCGAGATCATCTCGTAAAAAGTATACACCTTTTCCCGATCAATCCGGCCGCCCATCCGTTTGAACACTTCCTCTTTGACCTGCGCATCGGCGACGAGTACGACATCGGCGCCGGTGATTTTTTTCTCCGCCTCTTCACTCCAGGGATTTCGGCGCAATGGGTCCGTCTCGATTCTTTTGCGCAGTTCCCGATAAACTTCTTCCATCAGCTGCGGCGTGTCCGGATATTGCTCATAAGCGGCAATCCCGACGGAATAAAGCTCAAGTTTGATCCCCTGCCGCTCTGTATAGTATCGCATATATTGTTCCAGAACCTGGCTTCGTAAAATATTGCCGTAGCAAATGATCACCCACGATTGAATTTCGGTGTTTTTGCTGTCAAAAAGTTGTTTTCCCATAAACGCTCCTGTCTGAATCTTCTCGCCGGGGCTTTATTTTAAGGTAACAATACAAGTATATCACACAGAGTTTTTGTGTCAACGTTGACATGACCCGATAAAAACGGTAAGATAAATTAAAGTTTTACCGAACAAGGAGAGATGCAAGCGATGATGTTGTCAGCTTTAGTGGATTTCCCCGACGATGCGCGCAACGAGTATCATGAAAGCACCGTCGATCAAATGATGGCAAAATTACAGGATATCGGCGTCCGCCGTTTGTATTTTCAATATTACAGCAATCGTGATTATGGGTATTGCTGGGACAACCATGCGCCGGGAAAGAGCTTGGCCGGCTGCCGGAAAACAGCCGAAAACATGCCGAATTTCAGCCGTGTTTTTGCCGCATCGGCCAAACGGCACGGCATTGAACCGGTCGCCGTGATGCGCCCGCAGGAACAGGGCAACTGGACGACCTGTTCGCCGTATTATGAAGAAGTCCGCAATTACCCCGGCATTGCCCGAAGCGGCGGATTTATGCAGATCACGACCCGATTTACACAGCAGCATCCCGAACTGCGCATCAAGCGCAGAAGCTGGGATCTGAACCCCGATTCATTCAATCAAACCATCTGCTCCATCAAACTCAAAAAACAAAATGCAGTGCCGAGCCGCATTGAAAAACAACATATCACGATTTATATTTCCGACGACAACGCACATTATCAAAAATACCAAGGTGATTTTACGCTGACGCGTTGTGTTGAAAAAGCGCAGCAGGACGTCATCTTGTCCGAATGGATTCCCGACTACGGGCACAAGACACTCACCCGGGCGGGAGATGCGGTCGAAGTCCTCACGCTGAGCGGGCTTTCCATCGACGCACGCTATGTGGTCGTCGGCGTGAACTGCCCCAGCGAGGCATCCTCTGAGGAGCGCTTCACCAATACGCCGGTAGCGGCCATCTCGATTTACGATAAAGACGGAACGCCCATCGATGCCTGCCCGGGCGGAGATCTGCGGGGCACACCGACCGGCGAGCCGCATATCGTGGCCGGATTCAATTACGACGACGGCTTCGGCGTCTATCAGGCGCTCACCCTCGACAAACCCGAAGGCGAAGGTTATATGGCGATCTGCAAGGGCAAAAACCAATATGTGCACGGCGCCTTGTGCGCCTGCGAACCGGCGGTTCAGGCCTATTGGCTGTCGCTGGCCGAACAGGCGATGGACGACGGTTTCGAGATGATCAGCAACCGCATCGAATGCCATTCGGTACACGTCGACGAACCCTTTGCCTACGGGTATAATGACTGCATCAAAGCGGAATACGCCCGCCGCTGGGGTGCTGCCGAAGAACAGGATATGGAACTTGACAAAATCGCCGAAATCCGCGGCGACGCTTATACGAAATACCTTGCCGAGTGCGCCCGCAGAGCGCGGAATCGCGGCAAAAAGGTCTGCCTGATTCTGAACATGGAAATGCTGCATAACCCCATCCCCTACAACCGCCGCTACGCCTATCCCATGAATGTGGAGTGGCAGTGGGAACGCTGGCTGAAGGAAGTGCGGCCCGACGAAATCACCATCCGCACCTATTTTATGACGCCGGAATTCGTCATGAACGACCCACAGTCCCAAACCATTCTCAAAGCCGCCGAAGAAACCGGTGTGCCGCTGACCTATGAGCGGTATTGCTATTGGGACTTTGCCGCCGATTTCGAATATATCCGCAGCACCGGGAAGTTTGACAATATGACTCTGTATGAAACCGCCGATGTGATCGAGAGCGACGGAAAAGGCGGCATCAACATCCTGAAACCCGAGCTGCTCGACCGACTGAAAGAACTCACCCATTCCTGATGCAGCAAGAGGAGAACACCATGGACGAAAAAACATTGACAATCGGTTTGGGCGGCTACCGGATTCTGCAAGCGCCGAATAGGACCCCGACCCAGATGATGTCCTATCTCATCACCACACCGAGTGGAAAGCTCATGGTCATCGACGGCGGCACCGCCGAGGATGCGCCCTATCTGATCGAGACGATTCACCGGCTGGGTTCCGAGGTTTCGCTGTGGATCGTGACGCACATGCACTACGATCATTATCAGGCGTTGGGCGAAATCCTCAAACAGCCCGATACCTGCGGCATCACCATCAAGCAGCTCTTGTATCAGTTCCCGCCGGCAGAGTGGGTACATCACGTCGAACCGCACTTTCTCGAAGTCAACAGCGCCTTTTATGCCTTGCTTCCCCAATACGAGCCCATTACTGAAATCATTCACAAGGGCGATATCTTCACGTTGGACGGCATGACCGTCGAAATCCTCAAAGACCCGTCGGATTACGCCGATTATGACCCGTCCTATCAGGGCGGTTCCACCGTCAACGACACCTCAATCGTTTTTAAGGTCTATTTTCCGAAAGGAAAATCCGCCTTGTTTTTAGGCGATCTGGGTCTGCGGGCGGGACATCGGCTGGCAGCCGTATGCGGAGTGCGTCTCAGAAGTGACATCGTGCAGATGGCGCATCACGGGCAAAACGGCGCCGGCGAAGATGTGTACCGGTTGGTGCAGCCCAAGCTGTGTATGTGGACCGCACCCATGTGGCTGTATGACAACAATCCGGGTCTGCGGGACGAATCCCGCGAAAATCGATTTGATTCCGGGCCTTTCAAGACCGTCATTGTCCGCCGCTGGATGGACGAATTGGGCGTCACCCTGCACGCCGTCGAGGGCGAAGGCCCCGTCTGGATCGTTTAAAAGGCCGTATCCCATTTGTGTTTCAGGTGTATTCAGTGTATAATTGAAATAATTCACAGTCTTTTTAAAACCCGTCACATCCCGTATAACGGAGGTGCATCAATGAAAAATAAGCGAAAATTCATATTAGTCGTATTCCTGCTGTTTGCTATCATTATCACAGGTGTCATCGGGTACATGCTGCTTTTAAAAGTGAATTTTGTCGACGCATTGTATATGACGGTGATCACGATTTCAACCGTGGGCTACGGCGAAGTCGGCGTGATGACCGATTCGGCGAAACTGTTTTCCGTGTTCATCATTTTTGCGGGCCTGTCGATGGTCGGCTACGGTTTAACAAGTCTGGTCTCCCTGTTTTTCGAGGGAGAATTCAAATCTGCCTGGAGGAGAAAGCGTATGGAGACAAAAATACAGGAAATCAAAAATCACTATATCGTCTGCGGCGCCGGCGATGTCGGCAGCACAGTCATCAACAGCTTGCGGGAAAACGCCGCCGATTTTGTCGTCATCGAGGAAAACGAAAAGCGCGTGCAGGAATTACAACAGCTGGGCGTGTTGACCATCATGGGCAATGCGACCCATGAAGACATCCTTCAAAAAGCGGGCATCGCAAACGCCAAAGGGTTGGTCTGCACGCTTCCCACCGACGCCGAAAACGTCTTCACCGTACTGACCGCAAGACAGATGAACCAAGGGCTGTATATCGTCTCTAAAGCCATCGAAACCACCTCTCACCAAAAATTATTGCGCGCCGGCGCAAACAAGACGATTTCCCCGAACGAAATCGGCGGGCAGCGAATCGCCTCTCATCTGATCCGCCCGTCTGTCATCTCCTTTTTGGACGTGATCACCCGCGCCGGAGACGTGACGCTTGATCTGGAGGAAGTCGTCGTTCCCCATCTTTCCGAGATCGAGGGAAAAAAATTATCTCAGGCAAAAATCCCCGAGCGGACCGGCCTGTTGATTCTGGCGCTGAAAAAATCCGACGAACCGCATTTCAAATTCAACCCCGGTTCGGGTGAAACCCTGCACAGCGGAGACACCATGGTGGTGTTGGGCACGAAAGAGCAGATTCATTCCCTGAATCAAATCATCAATCATACATAATTTAAATGCATCGGCAAAGCGCTTTCGTTTTATATCACGTTCAATCAGAGAATACTAAGTTGTCCGTCTTTTTTTCGTTTTTTTTGAAATCCGCAGAAACTTTATACCAATATCTTAAAACCCTTGACAAGATAAAACGTTTTATTCTATAATAACTGCGTTCTCATCGCATACAGCGAGAACAACTTTGACCGGTTTCGGTTTGAAAATCCGAGACCAAAGGCCATACGGACAGCCGGGTCAACTGCCGATTGTGAAGCAAACCCAGTGCGCTTCACATTATTGATTGCGTTAAGAGCGCAAAGTTCTATAAGTTGGCAACTCAATTGCCAGTTGGTTACTTCATAACCAAGTGTACTAGGGTACACGCTTGTGAAACGATCAATAAGAGTAGTAAAAGTAGTTCATACTGTATAGACTCTGAGAATCAAAATAGAAGCGGGCTTTCTCTCTGTTTCAGTGACAGAGTTTGCATCACTGTCTGCCTCAAAATAGATTTCGACGTTTTATAAGGTGTACCACAGCTCTGTGGCACATCTTTTTATTTTTGGAGGTTGCACAAAAATGGCGGAAAAAATACGGCTGTACGGATTCAACAATCTGACAAAATCGCTGAGTTTTAATATCTATGACATCTGTTATGCCAAGACGGCCCGCGAGCAGCAGGACTATATCAAATATATCAACGAACAATACAACTCCGACCGTCTGACCGAGATTTTGACAAAACTCTCCGAGATGATCGGCGCGACCGTGCTGAACATCTCCAAACAGGATTACGAGCCGCAGGGCGCCAGCGTCACGTTTCTGATCGCCGAGGAGAGCATGGTCAAAAACCGCAGCGGCGAGACGGTTACGGCGCATTTGGACAAGAGCCACATCGCGGTACACACCTATCCGGAATACCACCCCGAGACCTCGATTGCGACATTTCGCGTGGATATCGACGTCGCCACCTGCGGCGAGATCACCCCGCTTTCCACGCTGGACTTTCTGATCGGCAGTTTCGACTCCGACATTATCACCATCGATTACCGCGTGCGCGGCTTCACCCGCAACATGGAGGGCAAAAAACTGTTCCTCGACCGGGACATCGTCTCCATTCAAAACTACATCAATAACGACACGCTGTTGAAATACGACGCCGTGGATATCAACGTCTATCAGGCGAATATTTTCCATACCAAAATGCTCATCAAAGACCCGGTGCTGCAAAATTACCTGTTCAATTCCGACGTCTACGAGATTCCCCCGAAGACCCGGTTGGAAATCCTCAATTCCCTGCGCCGCGAAATGATCGAGATTTTCAGTGGCCAGAATGTTTATCCGGAGAACGGGAAATGAGCGACCAATCCCGCGCGCCGCTGATGGAGGCGCTCGAGCACATGCGCAACAACCGGCTTGTACCGTTCGACGTCCCGGGCCATAAACACGGCAAGGGCAATCCCGAACTGACGGAGTTTTTGGGCGAACAATGCCTCTCGGTCGATGTCAATTCGATGAAGCCGCTGGACAACCTCTGCCACCCCACAAGCGTGATCCGAGAGGCGGAACAGCTCGCGGCCGAGGCCTTCGGCGCGGCGAACGCTTTTTTTATGGTCGGTGGGACGACTTCCTCGGTGCAGGCCATGATCCTCTCGGCGGTCAAGGGCGGCGACGAAATTATCCTGCCGCGCAACGTCCACCAGAGCGTGATCAACGCATTGGTACTCTGCGGCGCGGTTCCCATCTATATCAATCCGCAAACCCACAAACAACTGGGCATCTCTCTCGGGATGTCGGTTCAAGACGTCCTGCACACCGTCGAAGAACATCCCCACGCCAAAGCCGTTTTAGTCAATAACCCCACTTATTACGGCATCTGTTCCGATCTGCGGCAGATCACGAAAATCGCCCACGAAAAGAACATGCTGGTTTTGGTGGACGAGGCGCACGGAACACACTTTTATTTCGGCAAGGACATGCCCGTCTCGGCGATGGCAGCCGGCGCGGATATGGCGGCAGTCAGCATGCACAAATCGGGCGGCTCGCTGACCCAGAGTTCGATTTTATTATGCGGCCCGAAAATGAACCCCCATTACGTCCGAAAAATCATCAATCTCACCCAAACCACCAGCGGCTCCTATCTGCTGCTGTCCAGCTTGGATATCTCCAGACGAAATTTGGCTTTGCAGGGCGTTGAGATTTTTGAAAAAGTGAAGAATTACGCCGACTATGCGCGCGAGGAAATCAACGCCATCGGCGATTATTATGCCTATTCCAAAGAGCTGATCAACGGCGACAGCATTTTCGATTTTGATACCACCAAACTCTCGGTCAATACCCTCCGGCTCGGGCTGGCGGGCATCGAGGTCTACGATCTGCTGCGCGACGAATACGGCATCCAGATCGAGTTCGGGGATTTGGGCAATGTGCTGGCCTACATCTCGGTGGGCGACAAGCATAAAAACATCGAGCGGCTCATCAGCGCGTTCAGCGAAATTCACCGCGTCTATAAGCGCAGCAATAAAGACCTGCTCGACAGCGAATACATCAATCCCATCGTGGTGATGTCCCCGCAGAAGGCCTTTTATTCCGATAAAATCAGTTTGCCGATCGAGGAATGCGCCGGCAGGGTCTGCACCGAATTTGTGATGTGTTATCCGCCGGGCATCCCGATTTTGGCGCCGGGCGAGCGCATCACCGACGAGATCATCCGGTATATCCGCTACTCCGGCGAAAAGGGCTGTCTGGTCACGGGTCCGGAGAGCATGAACGCCAGCCGGCTGAACGTGCTGAAAGGAGAATAAAATGGACGATCTTTGGTACAGCGAATATCACGCGCCAACCGTGCGGTTTTCCATCAAAGTCAAAAGCCAGCTCTACCATGAAAAGAGCGATTATCAGGATATCTCGGTATTCGATTCGGTGGAATTCGGGCGGTTTCTCACGCTGGACGGCATCATGATGCTGACCGAGCGCGACGAGTTTATCTACCACGAGATGATCACCCATCCCGCAATGGCCGTCAATCCGGAAATCAAAAACGTGCTTGTCATCGGCGCGGGCGATGGCGGTGTGGCACGGGAATTGATCAAATACAAACACATTCAACAGATTGACGTGGTGGAAATCGACGAACGCGTCGTGACGGTCTGCAAGGAATATCTTCCGAAAACCGCCTGCGGTTTCGATGACCCACGAGTTCAGCTCCATTTTCAGGACGGCTTAAAATTCGTCCGCCGCCGGGAAAACATCTACGACCTCATCATCGTCGATTCCACCGACCCGTTCGGCCCCGGCGAAGTGCTGTTCACCAAGGAGTTTTACGGCAGCTGTTTCAACGCGCTGACCGAAAACGGCATCCTCGTCAATCAGCACGAGAGTTCTTTTTATAAAAGCGACGCCAAAGAAATGCAGGCGGCGCACCGCTACAACATGCAGGTTTTCCCCGTCAGTCGGCTCTATCAGGCACACATCCCGACTTATCCCTCGGGCCATTGGCTGTTCGGATTCGCCTCTAAGGGGCTTGATCCCATCAACGACTTCAAAGCGGACGATTGGAACGCGCTCGGAATCGCAACGCGCTATTACAATACGCCGCTGCACCTCGGGGCGTTTGCCCTGCCGAATTATATCAAGGAGCTGCTTGCAAATGGATAAAAACGTGCAAACATTTTTGGCCTGCGATGCCGAATACGCAGAGGCGCAGGCCGTGCTGTTCGGCGCGCCGTTCGACGGGACGACCTCGTTTCGGCCCGGTACGCGGTTCGGGCCGTCTGCCATCCGCAGCGAGTCCTTCGGCATCGAGACCTATTCGCCCTACTGCGACAAAGATTTGGCCGATTACAGCATCTTTGACGGCGGCGATCTCGAACTGCCCTTCGGCAACACCGAGCGCGTTTTGGCGATGATTGAAGCCCATACCGCACAGCTTTTAGCCGATGAAAAGCGCTTTGTGATGTTGGGCGGCGAACATCTGGTGACGCTCGGTGCTTTGCGTGCGGTAACCAAGCGCTATCCCGATCTCCGAATCATTCATCTCGATGCGCACACCGACCTGCGCGATGAATACATCGGCGAAAAATTATCCCATTCCACGGTGATGCGCCGGGCGTGGGAATTGGTCGGCGACGGCAAAATTCATCAGTTCGGCATCCGCAGCGGCGAGAAATATGAATTCGAATTCGCACAAGTGCATACGAATCTGCGCAAATTCGATTTAGAGGGCTTTGAAAAAACCATCGCCCAGCTGAAAGATCAACCGGTGTATTTCTCTTTGGATTTGGATATATTGGATTCCTCGGTCTTCTGCGGAACCGGCACCCCCGAGGCCGGCGGCGTGACTTTTCAAGAATTGATGAATGCCGTTTTACAGCTTCACGAGTTGAATATCGTGGGCTGCGATATCAACGAACTCTCCCCGCATTACGACCAAAGCGGCAGTTCCACCGCCGTGGCCTGCAAAATCACCCGGGAAGTTTTACTTCAGCTAATAAGATGAAAATCGATATGTCAAAACTTTATTGTAGCCCGGTCGGAACCGAAAAAGAATACCGACGCCTTATACGGTAGGGAACGGTCTTGACCGTTCCGAAAACCTGAGCGTTTTCGTGAAATTAATATTCCAGAAAAATAATAGGAGGGCTATACCATGGGAAAATGTATGATCATCGGCTGCGGCGGCGTGGCAAGCGTCGCCATCCATAAGTGCTGCCAAAACAGCGAGGTTTTCAGCGAAATCATGATCGCCAGCCGCACCAAATCCAAGTGCGACGCGCTCAAGGCCAAACTTGAGGGCACCACCAAAACCAAAATCAGCACCGCGCAGGTGAACGCCGACCACGTCGACGAACTGGTCGCATTGATTCAGCAGTTCAAACCGGACGTCGTGTTGAATCTTGCCCTGCCCTATCAGGATTTGACCATCATGGACGCCTGCCTTGCGACCAAGACCCATTACGTCGACACGGCGAACTACGAGCCGCCGGAGCTGGCGAAATTCGAATACAGCTGGCAGTGGGCTTACCGCGAAAAATTCAAACAGGCGGGCATCTGCGCGCTGCTCGGCAGCGGTTTTGACCCGGGCGTGACGAGCGTGTTCTCGGCCTATGCGTTAAAGCATTATTTCGATGAGATTCACTATATCGACATTCTCGACTGCAACGGCGGCGATCACGGCTATCCTTTCGCGACCAACTTCAACCCGGAGATCAACATCCGCGAAGTCACCGCAAAGGGCAGCTATTGGGAAGAAGGACACTGGGTCGAGACCGAGCCGATGGAGATCAAGCGCGAATACGATTTCGAGGGCGTCGGCAAAAAGGATATGTATCTGCTGCACCACGAAGAGTTGGAAAGTTTAGGCCTCAATATCAAGGGTATCAAGCGCATCCGCTTCTTTATGACCTTCGGCCAGAGCTATCTCACGCACTTAAAATGCCTGCAAAACGTCGGCATGACCTCCATCGAGCCGATTGAATTTGAAGGCCACCAGATCATCCCGCTGCAATTTTTAAAGGCACTGCTGCCCGATCCCGCGTCTCTCGGCCCGCGCACCGTCGGCAAGACCAACATCGGCTGCATCTTCCAAGGAGTCAAGGACGGCAAACCCAAGACCTATTATGTCTACAACATCTGCGACCATCAGGCCTGCTACCGCGAGGTCGGCAGCCAGGCCATCTCGTACACCACCGGCGTTCCCGCAATGATCGGTGCGATGCTCGTGATGAACGGCAAATGGAACAAACCCGGCGTATGGAACATGGAAGAGTTTGACCCCGATCCCTTTATGGACGCGCTCAATAAATGGGGACTGCCCTGGGTCGAGGACTTTAATCCGACCCTCGTTGACTGATGAACGAACGCCTTTATTCGGTCGAGACGCCCTGCTATGTCGTCGATGAACAGCGCCTCGAAGAAAATCTCGTCATTTTAGCGGATGTCGCCGAACAGGCGGGCTGTAAAATCCTGCTCGCGCAAAAGGCCTTTTCTATGTTTTCCGTCTATCCGCTCATCGGAAAGTATTTGGCGGGTACGACGGCCAGCGGTCTGTTCGAGGCCAAATTGGGGCATGAAAAGATGGGCAAAGAGACCCATATTTTCTCCGCTGCTTACCCCGAAAAGGACTTCGACGAGATTTTAACGCTCTGCGACCATATCTCGTTCAATTCGTTCTCCCAGTGGGAAAAATACCGCGAGAAAGCCCTTGAGGCGAAAAAGAGCTGCGGCATCCGCATCAATCCCGAACACTCCACGCAGGGTCACGGCATCTACGACCCCTGTGCCGAGGGTTCGCGTCTCGGCGTCACCCGCAAGCACTTCCGTGAAGACCTGCTGGACGGCATCGAGGGGCTGCATTTTCACACCCTCTGCGAACAAAACAGCGACGCACTGATCGAGACGCTTGCGGCGGTGGAAGAAAAATTCGGCGAGTTCATCCCGCGCATGAAGTGGGTCAATTTCGGCGGAGGCCACCACATCACCCGCAAAGATTACGACCGAAAAGCGTTGATTGACTGTATTCAAAAATTCAAAAAAAAGTATCACGTCGAGGTCTATCTGGAACCCGGGGAAGCTGTCGCCTATTACGCCGGGTATCTGGTCGCCTCGGTGCTTGACATCGTCCGCAACGGTATTGATATTGCCGTACTGGACGCGTCCGCCGCCTGCCATATGCCCGATGTCATCGAAATGCCCTACCGCCCGCCGCTGTATCAAAGCGGTAAACCGAATGAAAAGCCATACACCTACCGCCTTGCGGGTCCGACCTGCCTTGCCGGTGATGTCATCGGGGACTACTCCTTTGATCAGCCCTTAAAAATCGGCGACAAACTGATTTTCGAAGACATGGCGATCTATACCATGGTCAAAAACAATACCTTCAACGGTATATGCCTTCCCTCTATTGCGTTGCTGAAAAAGGACGGCAGCATCGAACCGATTCGGACTTTCGGATACGATGATTTTAAAAACAGATTGTCTTGACATAAAGACCTATGTGTCATCCTGAGCGGAGCGCCGTTTACAGCGCGTAGTCGAAGGATCTCGCCATCACCAAGCCCTGAAAAATGGTTATTCATAACCATAATCTAACAGAGATTCTAACCCGCCCGTTGCCGCCGGTGACAGGCGGTTTTCTTTTTAGCGGTTGAAGGCGGCTCTCCCCTGTAGTATAATGAGTTGGTTAAATCCTTTATCCGCGCACACCGGATAATTATGATCATATCGGAGGCAATTATGGATTATAAAAAATATACCTTTCAAAAGGCCGTTCCCGTCTGGGAGACCGGAAAAGAAACCGAGGTCAATCACTGGCTCGAATTCCGCTGTGAAGCCAAAAAGAGCGAAAGTGTTTTGCTTATGTTGTCCGGTTCAACTGCTTATATCGTTAAGGTTAACGGCAAGTTCGTTACCTTCGGCCCCGCAAGATGCGCACACGGATTCTACCGCGTCGACGAACTCGAGCTTGCTCCGCTCTGCGACCGGGAAAACAACATCGTCACCGTCACGGTGTTCGGCTATAACTGCACGAGTTATTACCACATCTGCCAGCCGTCCTTTTTATGCGCAGAGTTGATTTGCGGCGGGAAAGTCACAGCCTATACCGGCGGCGACGACTTCATCGCCCGCGAAGTGACCGAGCACGAGCAGAAGACGGAACGCTACAGCTTCCAGCGGCCGTTCACCGAGGTCTATAACCTCGATTCCTCCTATCGCGATTTCTCGACCAAAGCGGATATCTCCGCTTTTACACCCGTCCCGCTCTCACGCACCGAGGATAAGAATTTTATCCCGCGCGGAAGTTATCTCAACCGCTATTCCCATGTCGGCGCAAAAGAGGTATGCCTGCGCGGTAAATTCACCGTCGGCGACCACAGCAAAGACATCGCCTACAGGAGGCATATCACGGGTATCTCCGATAACCTGACCGGTTTTCAACTGAACGAACTCACAACCAATTCCCTGCTCACCGCTAAAAATATTGACTCTTACGATATGGTCAAGGTTTCGGAAGCACCCGAAACAGTGAAGATCAAACAAAACGAATTCGCCGTCTATGCGATGAAACATAACACCACCGGGCAGATCGAATTCACCGTTACCTGCGAAAACGACGCCGAGGTGCTCGTCACCTACAGCGAACTGCTCGAAAAAACGGGCGAGCCGGTCGATTTCAGCCATGCCGACCTGGTCAGCGTACTGATCTGGCGGCTGAAAAAGGGCACTTATCGCCTCTCCTCCGCCGAGCCGTACACGGCCATGTATCTGAAAATCGCCGCAATCGGCGCAAACATCACGGTCTCCGATTTCGGCATGAACTATTTCGGCGCAGACGAACCGAAGAAAATATATAACGGCACCGACCCCCAACTGCAGGCCATCTTTGACGCCGCAGTCGAGACCTATCGCCAGAACACCTTCACCATCTTCATGGACTGTCCGTCCCGTGAGCGCGCGGGCTGGCTGTGCGACAGCTTTTTCACCTCCCGCGTCGAGCGCCTGATGACCGGAAAGAGCGAAGTCGAACACGCTTTCCTCGAAAACTTCCTGCTGCCCGAACATTTCGAAAACCTGCCCGACGGCATGCTGCCGATGTGCTATCCCGGCGACCACCGGGACGGAAACTTCATCCCAAATTGGGCGATGTGGTTTGTGCTTGAGCTTGAGGAATACCTCGCCCGCACGGGCGACCGGGCTTTTATCGACGCGGCAAAATCCCGAATTTATGCGCTCTTGAACTACTTTACGCCGTTTGAAAATGAATACGGACTGCTCGAAAAACTGGAAAAGTGGGTCTTTGTGGAGTGGTCGAAGTCCAACGAATTGGTGCAGGACGTGAACTTCCCGACCAATATGCTCTACGCCCGGATGCTCGAGAGCGTTGCTCATCTTTACGGCGATCAAGCTGCCGCCGAGAAAGCAGCGAAAATCAAAGAGACAGTCAACAAGCTCTCGTTTGACGGCCAATTCTATTGCGACAACATGGTGCGCGGTAAGGCGGGAAAACTCTATCCGACCGGAAACCGCACCGAGAGCTGCCAATATTACGCCTTCTTTTGCGGCACGGCCTCCCGCGAAACCCGCCCCGAGTTATGGAATATTCTGCTCAACGATTTCGGCCCGCAGCGTATCAAGGAACGGAACTGGCCGAATTTCCGCGACGATGCAAAATGGAAAGAAATTTATCCCGCTAATACCTTTATCGGCAACTATCTGCGGCTCGAGCTGCTCTGCCGTTACGGGGAATATGAAAAGCTGACCGAGAACATCAAGGGCTTTTTCACCAAGATGGCAGACACCACCGGCACGCTCTGGGAAAACGAAACCCCGAACGCCAGCTGCAACCACGGGTTTGCCTCCCATGTTCTGTACTGGATGGACAAACTCGACATGATTTCAAACAAATAGAAAGCAAAAAGATGAAGAAGAAAATTTACATGGCGGATGAAAAATGCCGCATGAATTTCGAGGTCTTTACGCCCGAACCGTTTAAAAAAAATCTGCCCCTGATCGTTTACTTACACGGCGCGGGCGAGCGCGGCACGGTAATCGAACACCTCAGCCGCCATGGGATTCCGCTGATGCTTGAAAACGGGTATGAAACCGAAGCCGTGATCTTATGCCCGCAGTGCCCGGGCGACTGCGTTTGGGACAACATTCCGCACGAGGTTAAAGCCGTCATTGACCGGGTGATCGCCGAATATGACGTTGACCATACGCGGGTCTCGCTGACCGGCTCGAGCATGGGCGGCTTCGGGACATGGATGATCGGGCTCACTTTTCCGAACTTCTTCTCGGCGATTGCGCCGGTGGCGGGCGGCGGGATGTCGTGGCGCTGTTCCAATCTGAGCACCACGCCGGTGCATGCCTATCACGGCGGGGCGGACACGGGGGTGCCGTTAGTCTATTCGCAGCTGATGGTAGATTCGGTGGTGAAAAACGGTGGCAGCGCAGAGCTGACTGTGCTGGATGGATACGGCCACTGCGACGGTATCAACACCGCCTATCAGCAATACGGCATCATCGACTGGCTGCTCTCTCACAAGCGCACCGATTTCTCCCCAATCCCCGAGGCCCTCTCGGTATATTATTAAATCGCATTTAAAAACGTAAAAAGCTCGAAACCGTATGGTTCCGAGCTTTTTTACGTATGAAAGAGACAGGTATAGTATGCAATTTCAATGCGGTTGTTCTTCATTCTCTCTGCCGAACGAAGCAGCCATTTAAAACTTTCGTTCAAAAAACGAATCGCACAATTTATGATAAGTTATTTTTAATATTTATTCAATTAAATTGCGCAAACGATATAAAAAAATGCGTAAACGATTGATGAGTAAAAAAGCTCCTATATGATTCCGAAATTCGTTTTTCAACATAAAAATAAAGAAATTTCTTTACAATTCGGTCGATTTATAGGATAATAAAGCTAATCGAACTTTTGAAGGGACATATATGTACATAGCCATTTGCGATGACGATGCCAACTTAATAATCGATCTAAAAAACAAATGCAAAAATGCCCCTTGTTTTTCGGATACCGCTTCTCCCGTCAAGATACAGACTTATCATAGCGGGGAAGAACTTATTACTGCTCTAAATGCAAATCCTCAATTAACATATGATATCATTCTTCTGGATATCGAATTCGGCCCGAACACCGTCAACGGAATCGAGACAACGAAAATTCTCCGTGAAATGGGTATTGAAACACCTGTCATCATCACAACTTCCTATGATTCCTATCTGCGACAGGGTTACGGTCTCGGAATCATGCGTTATATCACGAAACCGGTTGCGCAGGAAGAAATCGACGAAGCCCTAACCATTTGTCTTAAAAAGATTGCTCTTCTCGACGCAAAAATCGTGTTAAGAGATGGCAACCGGAACACTGCGGTCCGGTACCGGGATATCGTCTATTTTGAGTGCCGTAGTCACACCGTCATCGTATACGCCAAGACCCGGCAAAAATACACCTGCAATACCACTATCAGTTTTATTGAAGAACAGATGCCCAAAAAGTATTTTTATAAAATTCACAAGAGCTTCCTTGTGAATTTCAATTACGTCTCCTGCATCAAAGATCTCAATTTGACCTTAGACGACGGTACTGTTCTGCTGATTGCGCAAAGACGCCGGAGCAAGTGCATGGACTTTTTCAGGGAGTATGTTAAGGAGAATATTTGATATGGAAATAATCGTTCAATACTCGTTAAAGTTATTTGCTGCCATAACCGAAGTAATATTAATATATTACTTCTCAGATGCTTTTTTTGAGAGACGTCTCCGTAAGGCTTGCTATCTTATCGGTGCTTTTGCTGTGGTTTTCCTGTTTTTAATTGATTGTTACTTCAACGCAATAAGTATTATTGTAGGCGGCTTTATCATTGCAATTTTAATCATTGTTTTCTCATCTTATGGTGGTTTTTCGGAGTTTCTTCCCAAATTACTGATCTCTGTTTTTATTTATTGGGTTCTAAATCTCGGTGAAACCATACCCGCGATGCTCTGCATGTGGCTTTTTGGAGAGTCGAATTTTATACTCGCAATGCAAACCAATATCATTATATTTACAATTGTTTATGTTGGCAGCAAAGCTTTTTCTTTCCTTTTAACCTTTATCGTAAAACAAGCCTCAAAAAAACAAATTGTAGCATTTAAACTAAAATATAAAATATTTTTGCTTCTTTGTCCGACAATCAGCTTTGCAATCTATTATTATTGGTGTAACCTCATCTATTATGGAAAACAAAATGATTATGTTTTTACACTCGGGCTTTCTATTGCGCTGTTCCTTCTAAATTTATTAAATATAAAATTATTAAATTGGATTATTGAAGACGCTGAGGAGAACGCAAGAATGTCCATGGTCCAGGAATACTTAAAAAACGAGAGATCTCATATCACAAAGCTCGACGCGCGCAACGGCGAAATCCGTAAAATAAGCCATGACATTCGGCATCATATGCTGACGTTATCCGCGTTGCTGTCGTCAAAGAATTATCCGGAGGCCGAAAATTATATAGAGCGTCTAACCGATGACGTTCTTCAAAAAACCAAGACCATTGACAGCGGTAACACCTTGATCGATTCGGTTATCAATGAATATTATGCCCAGGCAGCCGCCCACGGAATCAAAATTGTTTATCATATTAAGATACTCGAAAATCTGCCGGTTGACGAAATCGGCCTTGTCATCATTCTGGGAAACGCTTTAAAAAACGCCATTGAGTATTGCGAAAAGGAAAAGATCGATACCGTCAAAGTCACCATGCGCAGCAACGATAAATTTTTAATAATAGAGATCATCAATCAATTAAAAACCGTTACGCCGGAAATGAGCGCGGGCATATTTAAATCAAGTAAACCCAATCAGCTTATTCACGGAATCGGTATCCGGAGCATGAGGGAAACCGTTAAATCCATGTCCGGTGATATCTCCATCGAATGTAAGGATGAGCGTTTTGTTCTCTCCGCAATTATCCCCTTAAAGCGCGTGAATTAATCGTTTGCGCGCTTTTTTCTATCGTTTGCGCAAATAGTGTTGAAATTAAGCGAAAGATGTTTTATATTGTAGTCGGAATTCTTTAATTCACTATGCTACGAAGGAGGTTGAAAATGATGAAGAAGTTTTTCTCGATGGCATCAAAACTCTGCTTGTTGCTCGCCCCCATTGCATTAACCACTGCAATTGCATCAAATGGAATCATGTGCGTAATGTGGGCATATCAGCCACAGGCGCCCGAATCACTGCAAAAACTCGGCAAATGACACATTTTCAGGTCTGTGACGTTTCCGGTATATGTTTCAAACATATACCGGCTTTTTATGGGTATGCTGCATAAATTAGCGTTAAAAATTTCAGATTATTTTAAAAAAATGAATGTCCTGAAAGTGGATCAGGAGATTTACACATACGGTATCGAATTGATTCTGAGCGACGTTTTGAATCTGTTAATTCTGTTTATTGCAGCCTGTGTGCTAAACAGAATTTTAGAAACGGCAGTTTGGAGCGCTGTGTTTCTCGTATCGAGAAAATACACCGGCGGATTTCATGCACCGTCTCATTTCCTTTGCATTCTGACCGCTCAAATCGGTTTCATCGTATCGTATTTTGTCTGTGAATCCCTGAATCCTGCGGCTTACATCTGGTTTGAAAGCATTATTACAGGAATAGGAATTATAATTCCCCTTGTTTTCGGCCCCGTAGGAAGTCCCAAAAAACCCATTACAAAATCGTTTTATCAAAAAAAGAAAATTTCATTATCCGTGTTTTTAATCGCAATAACCGCAGTATTTTTATTAATCATATTCTTCTTCTCGGATATCAAGGTGTTTCTCTATGGTTTTGCGTCCTATATGGTGGTAATTTTCTTAATTCCCGCCGGATATATAGACAACAAAATAAGGTGTGGTTATGGGAGTGGGGTTATTACTAATGAAAATTAAATTTAACAATGAACTACTGTATTAAAATAATACGAATTGAAGAATTGTCGAAGGACATATGGGAACATCATCCGAAAGAATTTCATGAAATAATGAATCTTTTGGATTTCACATTAGAAATCAAAAATCCGTTTGAACGCAAGTGGATGACTTCCTATGAACTTCCCACCTTCATTTTAAATCGGTTTGTTAAAATCAATGATTATAATCAAGCGGAAATCGAATTGATTTGTAAACAAATAATCAAGTTGTGTGCTTTTATTGACAATGGTTACGACAACGAAACCATTAAAGCGTTTTTTCAAGCTCATCTGAAAAAATTGGGGTCATGACCGGAGCAACGGGTCACGTAATAAAAATTTCATAAACCCGACAGGGCCGCAGCGTTTCGCCGCCGCCCTGTCGGGTTATTTCATATGTGCCGTGCCGTTAAAAGAGATAACAGCTATTCCTGTGCGCTGAAACCGATGTCGTCGAGCGTCTCGATGGCGGCGGCGGCTTTGGCGTCTTCCACCTCGACGGTCTTGGTTGCAAGGTCGACCTTGAACGCGATTCCCTGTCCGGTAAGCGCCTTTGAGATGCGCTCGACGCACATCTGACAGTGCATGTCGGGTACTTTCAGTGTTTTCATTTTAATCCCTCATTTCATCAGTTTTTGAATGGTCTCGACAAGGTCGGTCACGACCGCGTCGTCGCCGTTTTTGATGTCCGTCACCACGCAGGTTCGGATGTGATTTTCGAGCAGCACTTTGCTGAAGGCGTTCAGCGCAGACTGCACGGCGGAGACCTGCGTCAGGATGTCGGTGCAGTAGGCGTCTTCGGACAGCATCTTCTGCAAACCCCTTACCTGCCCCTCGATGCGTTTGAGCCGGTTTTGCAGGGCGTTGAATTCCTCCGATTCCCGGTGTTTGGTTTTGTGACAGCATTCGTTCATAGCTTTTTCCCCTTCAATCTCAAAGCATTGGTCACGACGAACAGCGAGCTCAAGCTCATGGCGAGCCCGCCGATCATCGGCGAGAGCAGCAGGCCGAAGAACGGATACAGCACGCCCGCCGCGACCGGAATGCCCAGGGTGTTATAGATAAACGCCCAGAACAGATTCTGCCTGATGTTTCGGATCGTCAGGCGGCTTAACCTGACAGCGCGTACCACGTCCATGAGTTCCGACTTCATCAGCACGATATCGGCGGAGTCAATGGCGATGTCGCTGCCGCTGCCGACAGCGCAGCCCACGTCCGCCTGAACGAGCGCCGGCGCGTCGTTGATGCCGTCCCCGACCATCATCACAGCACCGCCTTTTTCCTGATAGCGTTTGACGACTTCTGCCTTCTCGGTCGGCAGCACCTCAGAGACAATCTCATCCACGCCCACCGCAGCCCCGATATATTCGGCGGCGGCGCGGTTGTCGCCTGTGAGCAAAACGGTCCTGACATTCATCTTTTTCAGGGCATCCACGGCGTCTTTCGCGTCGGGCTTGACGGTGTCGGCAATCGCAATCAGCCCCAACACCTTATTATCCCGTGCAATCAAAACCGCCGTCTTGCCCTCACCCTGAACGCGTTCCAGCGCCTCTTGATATTTTTGAATCGGGATTTTGTTTTCGATCAGAAGAGCGGCGCTTCCCGCCAGAATGCGCAGACCGTTTTGATCGTTCCCGAAAAGTCCCCTGCCCGCGATGCTCGCAAAATCTTTTGCCGTCTCAGTGGTTTCAATCCCCCGGGTCTTGGCCGCGTCGCAGATGGCCCTGGAGAGCGGATGGTCGGAGAATTTCTCCAACATATATGCCGTTCTTAAAAGCTCTTCTTCATTGTCTGCCACGATGTCTGTCACGGCGGGTTTTCCCTCGGTGATCGTGCCGGTCTTGTCGAAGATGGCGGCGGTAACCTTGTGGGTGATCTCGAGCGCCTCGCCGCTGCGCACCAAAATACCCTTAGACGCGCCCAACCCCGTGCCGACGATAATGGCTGTCGGCGTGGCGAGTCCCATGGCGCACGGGCAGGCGATGACCAGCACGCTCGTGAAAACCTTGAGCGCGAACGAAAACTCCGCACCGGTCAAAAGCCAGATCATAGCCGAGACCAGCGCAATCCCCATGACGATCGGGACGAACACGCCGGCGACCTTGTCCGCCGTCTTGGAGATCGGAGCCTTTTTTCCCTGCGCGTCCTCGACGAATTTGATGATCTTCGAGAGCGTCGTGTCCTCGCCGATCCGGGTGACCCGGACATACAGTGCGCCGTCAACCGAGACGCTGCCGCCGATGACCTCGCTGCCCTCGGTTTTCACCACCGGCAAGCTCTCTCCGGTCAGCATCGCCTCGTTGACACTGCCGCTGCCGGAGGTCACGACGCCGTCGAGCGGAACTCTCGCGCCGGGCTTGACCAGTACGGTGTCGCCGACCTTGATCATTTTGATCGGTACTTCCCATTGGCCGTTGTCGTCGACCAACACGGCGGTGTCGGGCGCAAGCGCCATCAGTTTTGTAATCGCGCTCTTCGTCTTCTCCTGGTTGCTGGCTTCAAGATATTTGCCGACCGATACCAGCGCCACCACCACAGCGGCGGACTCGTAATAGAGATTGTGGATGTAATGCGGATTGTCAGCGATGAGGAAGGTCATCGCCAAACTGTAGATGAATGAAGCGGAAGCGCTCACCGCCACCAGCGTGTCCATGTTCGAATTTCCGTGAAACAACGACTTGAACCCGCCCGTGAAATACCGTTTTCCGAGAAACAGTACGGGAATGCTTAAAAGCATCTGCAGCATGGCAAAGTTCACCGGATGAGTGTCAGGCGACAGAATATCCGGAAACGGCATGGAGGGGAACAGCATGTGCCCCATTGACACAAGCAGCAGAACGCCCGCGAAACACGCCGAGACGATCAGCGCCGCTTTCTCGTGCGCGAGTTTTTTCCCGTTCTCCTCCATAACCGCCGGTCTTTCTTCCGACGCATGCGGAGCTGCCGTAAACCCGGCCTTTTCCACCTTCGATATAATATCCTCGGGCTTTACTGCTGTCTCGTCATAAGAGATGGTCAGCCGGTTCATGGGCAGGTTCACTTCGCTTTTCTGAACGCCCGGCAGCTTTTTGGTCACGCGCTCCACGGCGCTCGAACAGGACGCGCAGTGCATTCCGCCGATATCGTAAACTTCTTTTTTCATGTTTTATCACCTCGCGGTATCGTATACCCCCATGGGGTATATTTATTATATACCCTTTTTGTATACTTTTCAATACCTCTTATAAAATATTATATGATAAACTCAGTTCATGCATATATTTTATAAAAATGTAATATTTTATTGTTTTTTGTCCTATTTTAATATATAATTCCCATATAGAAGATTCCCCAATAGATTTACTGCGTACATTTGTTTCGCGCTAATAGTGTCTCACTTTCATTTTATACTATTCTTAAAAGGAAGGAGTGGATATATTGATATTCCATCATATCGAACCGCGAAGCCCCTCTTCGGCGGGCAGCTTCAAGCTCAAAAAGAAACGCATCTATATCATTGCAACCGTTATTTTGATCATATTCGGCAGTCTTTATTTGGGCTATTCCTGGAACAAATATCACAAAAGCGCTGCTGCGGAAGCGATCACATTGGCGAATTCGTTGGAATCCCTCCTGCATCCCGAACACATCGCTGCACTAACCGGCAGTTCGGCAGATCTGGAAAAGTCCGAATACATAACGACCAAATCCAGCTTAATGCGTTTGGTCAAGACAAAATCTCAGATCTACTTTGCCTATCTTATGTATGAACGAAACGGCGACCTTTTATTTTTGATGGATTCCGAATCTCCGGATTCTCCGGATTATTCACCGCCCGGACAAATCTTCAACGAATACGACGAAGCCGATCTGAAACCCTTTGAGACCGGAGAAACCGTATTGACCGACCCGGTGACCGACCGGTGGGGCACTTGGATCAGCGCGCTCGTTCCGGTTAAAGATGCCGCTGGAAACGTCATTGCCGTTTTCGGACTCGACTATTCGGCTGCAGATTGGAATTTACAAATTTGGCAGCAAATAATTCCCGACATACTCATCGTTATCAGCATTTTCATGCTTGTTTTTGCACTGCTCAATACCCGCAGCCAAAGTTTACGCCTGAAGGAGCTCAGCGACAAATTGGCTCTAGATGAAGCGCTTTACCGCGGTGTCTTCGATCAGGCTCCGATCGGAATTGCAATTGTAAACGATAAAAGTTTCGTAACCCAATCCGAATTCGGAAACTCAAACATCAATTCCATGTTCGAACGGATATTAGGCAGGAAAAGCGGGGAATTGATACATATCAAATGGCCGGAAATCACATATCCCGATGATCTGAAAAATGACCTGGAGAACTTTGAACGCTTTAAGGCCGGAGAAATCAACGGTTATTCCATCGAAAAACGCTTTATAAAACCGGATGGATCCATCGTCTGGACCCATATGAAAATTTCAAATCTTCTGGGCAATGAAAACTCCCATTCCTCACATCTGTGCCTGCTTGAAGATATCACCAACCGAAAACTGACGGAGAAGTCTCTCAAGGAAAGCGAACGCAGCAAATCTGTTTTCCTTTCAAATCTTCCCGGCATGGCATACCGCTGCAATTATGATCGGGAGTGGACCATGCAGTTTATCTCGGACGGTTGTTTTACATTGACCGGATATCATATCGAAAATTTACTGTATAACAGGGACCTGTCATTCAATGACCTGATCGCGCCGGAATACCGCGAAATCATCTGGGAAGAATGGAAACGCACTTTAGCTTTAGAAATACCGTTTCATTTTGAATACGAGATTATCACTGCCGATGGGAAACGAAAATGGGTGCTCGAACACGGGCAGGGCGTTTATAATGAGCTGGGAGAACTTGATGCGTTGGAAGGCATGATCCTTGACATTTCAGCCAGCAAGGAAATTGAAAACATCTTCAAGTTCAACAGCGAGCATGATTTATGGACAGGCCTGTATAATCGCAGGTATCTGGAAAACCTTTTAAAAGAAGACGCAGCAAACCGGTCATCCGAAAAACGGGCGGTTGTCAGTATCAATTTGAGTGCTGTTCATTCACTGAGTTTAAAATACGGATTTCAATACAGTCAGGAACTGATAAAAAAAGCAGCCAAAGCACTCGATACACTCAGTACCGAACACTGCCAACTATTCAGCACTTATGAAAACCGATTTGCCTTTTATATTAAAGCCTATAAAGATAATAAAACACTGAGCTCTTTCTGCGAAACCATCGTGAATGTTTTAAAAGCCGTATTTACAACCGACAGAATCGGCGGAGGCGTCGGCATCGTTGAAATTGATGAGGAAAATAAACACGATATCGATTTGATATTAAAAAATCTCCTGATTGCATCCGAAAGAGCGATCAATGTTTTCGAGCCGGACATCGGTGTCTGCTTCTTTGACAAAGAGATGGCAGCTCAACTTTCGCGTGAGGAAACAATCAACTATGAACTCAGTCAAATCGCTGCGGGCGTGAAAGACGAAAGATTGTTTTTACAATATCAACCCCTTTTGAACCTTGAAACCAATCAAATCTGCGGTTTCGAAGCCTTGGCGCGCTTTCATAGCGATGCTTTGGGTTCAATACCACCCGGCGAATTTATTCCGATTGCAGAGAAATCAAATCTTGTCATTCCGCTGGGCTATAAGATCATGTATAAAGCGTTCAGCTTTTTAAATCGCCTGCAACAGCAGGGATATGACACCGTTATCGTATCCGTCAATATTTCCGCAATTCAACTCATGAAAAACGACTTCACCCGAAACCTGTTCGATATTATCGCCGAAACACACGCGAATCCGAAAAATATCGGCATCGAGATCACAGAATCGGTATTTGTTGCAAATCATGACGACATCAATCAAATTATCGGTGAAATGAAGTCCTTCGGAATCAGCGTCGCCATCGACGACTTCGGCAAAGGATATTCATCCCTCTCCCGAGAGCGGGAATTGAATGTGAACTGCCTTAAAATCGATAAATGTTTTATCGATAAAATCATGTCACCGGAGGATCAGGAATCCATCACCGGCGACATCATCTCAATGGCGCATCGGCTGGGTCACCGCGTAATCGCAGAAGGTGTGGAAAATGAACACCAGCTGCATTATCTGAAAGCGCACCGCTGCGACGAGGCGCAGGGATATTTAATCGGCAAGCCGTTGGATGAAGAAATCGCGCTTGAGTTTTTGCAAAAGAATAACGATTTTGATTGTATTTCAAATTCAAGCCGCCATAATTCTTCCAAGTTTGAATATTCGGAAATTACGCCTGCGATATATATGGATCAGCTGCAATTGATCTTAAACTCCACCGATCAGGCGATTTTCGGCGTTGATATAACCGGGAATTGTACTTTCTGCAGCAACAGCTGTATTGAATTATTGGGATATAAAGCCCGAAAGGATTTACTCGGCAAAAATATGCACGAAACGGTTCATCACAGCCGTGCG
Source organism: Oscillospiraceae bacterium (assembly GCA_035380125.1). NCBI lineage: Bacteria > Bacillati > Bacillota > Clostridia > Eubacteriales > Oscillospiraceae > Oscillospiraceae bacterium. Next base: position 62,904 of record DAOSWV010000012.1, on the reverse strand, counting down.
GACGGAACCCCAATTTCCGTCAGTGATTGTGCCATGGATCAATCCATCAAACAGGGCAGAAGCTTCAGAACGGAAAGCGAGGTTTTTTGGAGAGCGGACGGCACATTTTTTGAGGTGGAGTATCACTCATACCCCCAAATTAAAAACGGTGATATCATCGGCGCTATCATTGCCTTTGCAGACATCTCCGACCGAAAGCGGAAAGAAGCCGAAAGCGATTATCTCAACTGCCACGATATGCTGACAGGGCTTTATAACAGAAGATATTTTGAAAATAACCGGGCAGAAATTGATCTTCCGGCATCTCTGCCGTTATCGGTTATTTATTCTGATATCAACGGTTTGAAAATGACTAATGATATATTCGGGCATACTGCTGGTGACGCGTTGATTAAAAAATCCGCTGAAATATTGCTACAATCCTGCCGAGGACAGGATGTCATCGCCCGCGTGGGAGGCGACGAATTCCTCCTCTTACTGCCGAATACGAGCTCCAAAAATGCCGAAAAAATACTTTCCCGTATCAAAACGGGTTTTTCGAATGCACATGTTGAGGCGATCAAATGCAGCATCTCCCTGGGTTGTGATACAAAAACAAACGAAAATCAGTCTCTGGAAATGATCATTACAAATGCAGAGAGCGCCATGTACAAAGAAAAAGCCATAAACCGCAATAATGTCAACAAGGATATGATAGACACCATTATCAAAACGCTGTATACAAACAATCCCCGAGAGCACCGACATTCAACCGGAGTCAGTGAATTATGCGGTGAAATCGGCGCCGCACTGCATCTACCCGAAACCGAAATCAGTAAGTTGAAACGGGTCGGCTATCTGCACGATATCGGAAAAATCATCCTCTCAAAAGATATTTTAGCCAAAGATACCTTAACGAAAGAAGAAAAAGAAAAAGTTCAGCAGCATCCCGTCATCGGATATCGAATCTTAAATCTTTTCGACGACACGCTGGATTTGGCGGAATTTGTTTACGGCCATCATGAGAAATGGGACGGAACCGGATATCCGAGAGGGTTAAAAGGAGAACAAATCCCTTTAATCTCAAGAATCATCTCCATCGCCGAGCACTACGAACGCAAATTAAACCAAGGAAAAACTTCCTTGCAAAAGCGAAAACAGGCCGCCGTTGAAATTATAAAAAAAGGTTCCGGGATTCAATTCGATCCCGAAATCGCCGAATTATTTATCTCGTTAAAAAGTAATTAACCCCGATCAAAATCCCCAAGGAAGCGTCTCAGCGCGTCCTGCCATGCGGGAAGCCGCTGAAATCCGCTCTCGGTCAGTTTTTCTTTGGAAAGCCGTGAATTCAACGGACGCGTAGCTTTGGCTGCACGGTATTCCGATGTCGGAATTGAATGGATTTTACATGGCAGCCCTGCCTCTTTCATGATGGCTGCGGCAAACTCGCTCCAGGCGCAAAAGCCCTCGTTCGTCGCATGATAGACGCCGTATTTTTCGGTCAAGAGCATGTCGCACAGCAATGAGGCAAGATCAAATGTATAGGTGGGCGAACCGACCTGATCGTTCACAACGTCAATCGTATCCCGTTCATTGCCCAACCGCAACATCGTTCTGACAAAATTGCCGCCGTTGACGCCGAACACCCACGAGGTACGCACGACAAAATAATTCTCCAGTGTCTGTCTGACCTCGTTTTCACCGAGCAGTTTGGTCAGCCCGTAAAAATTGAGCGGTCCCGTCGGCGAATCCGGCTCAAACGGCGCAGTTCCTTTTCCGTCAAAGACATAATCGGTGCTGATATAGACCATCTTCGCCCCCGCTTCACGACAGGCGATGGCGACGTTGCGCGTGCCGTTTACATTTACGGCACGACAAATTTCCTGTTGTTCTTCGGCCTTGTCCACGGCGGTGAAAGCGGCGCAGTGGACGACGGCATCGGGCTTATATGCTTGAACAGCGGAAAGCACGGCGGCCCCGTCAGTCAAATCGAAGTCGCCGATATCGACGCCTTGATATTCGATTTTTTGCTTGGCAAGGCGGCGGATGACGTCATAACCGAGCTGTCCGTTTGCGCCGGTCACTAAAACCCTCATGAATCTTCGCCCTCTCCGCGATTTGCGTACATACAGTCGTAATACTTCTGATAATCGCCGTTCAAAATCGGTTCCCACCAGCTGCGGTGTCCGAGATACCACTGAACGGTCTTTTTCAGACCTTCTTCAAATCCGACAGACGGCTGCCAGCCGAGTTCATCGCGGCTTTTTGCCGGGTTGACCGCATAACGCCGGTCATGACCCGGGCGATCGGCGACATAAGCAATCAAATCTTCCGATTTTCCGAGTTCGCGTAAAATCGCCTTTACAACCGCTAAATTGGAATGCTCCCCATAACCGCCGATATTATATATCTCACCCTCTCTGCCCTTACGAAGCACGAGGTCGATGGCGGCGCAGTGGTCTTCCGTGTGCAGCCAGTCGCGTACATTTTCACCTTTGCCGTACACCGGCAGCGATTTATCCGCCAGCGCTCTTGTGATCATCAGCGGAATTAACTTCTCCGGAAATTGGTACGGTCCGTAATTGTTGGAACAGCGCGTAATCGTAATCGGTAAATTGAATGTCCGAAAATACGCCAGTGCCAGCAGATCGGCTGCCGCCTTTGACGCCGAGTACGGACTCGACGGGCATACAGAGCTCCCCTCGGCAAAGGCCAAATCGGGTCGGTCATACGGCAGATCGCCGTAGACCTCGTCGGTGGAGACCTGATGATACCGCCCGATCTTGTATTTGCGGCAGGCGTCCATCAGTACCTGTGTCCCGAGGACGTTGGTATGCAAAAATACGCCGGGGGTTTCCAGCGAACGATCCACATGGCTTTCCGCCGCAAAGTTGATAACAGCGTCCGGCTTTTCCTCCTCAAACAATTGAAAAATACAGGCGCGGTCGGTGATATCGCCCCTGACAAAGCGGAATTTCGGATTTTGCATCAACGGCTCCAGCGTCGCAGGATTTCCGGCATAGGTCAGCGCATCCAAACAGACAATGCGATCCGCCGGGTGATTCTTAAATTCATAATAGATAAAATTTGCGCCGATGAATCCGGCGCCGCCGGTCACGAGAATGGTCATGTCCTATCCCCTTCTCTTTTATTGATAAATAAAACTGCAGTCGCTGTCCCGCAGCAAAGGCGCATTCCGGTCTTTCTCAGACAGGATGGGGTTTATTACACCCCATTGAATACCGATTTCGGGGTCGTCGAAGCGAATCGAGCGGTCGCTTTCGGGATGATAGTCGTTGTCGGCTTTATACTGCACCTCAACTTTGTCGGTCAGCGTGACAAAACCGTGGGCGAAGCCGCGCGGAATCAACAGCTGAACCTTATTTTCTGCGGAAAGCTCGACGCCCACCCACTGCAAATAAGTCGGCGACCCCTTTCGCAGATCGACCGCGACATCCAAAATTGCTCCGGCGGTCACACGCACCAGCTTGGCCTGCGCCCACTCGCCGTTTTGAAAATGCAGGCCGCGCAGCGTACCTTTTTTCGCCGTATAGCTCTGGTTGTCCTGCACGAATTTCAGGGAAATTCCGAGCGCCGAAAGCTTTTTTTCGGACCAAGTCTCCATAAACCAGCCGCGGTGATCGCCGAATACCTCGGGCTTCAAAATCTTAACCTCCGGCAAATCCGTATCTATGATCTCCATATGCCGCCTCACTTAATATTGAATCTTTCCCTCGGCGACACGCTTCAGGTGTTCGCCGTAAGGGGAGTTCCCGCAGCGCTGCGCCGCGCACAATAACATGTCCGCATTAATCCACCCGTTTTTAAAGGCGATCTCCTCAACGGCGGAAATTTGAATCCCCTGCCGCTTTTCGATCACGCGCACAAAATCCGAGGCGTCGGACAAACTCTCCACCGTGCCCGCGTCCAGCCAGGCATAACCGCGCCCCAGCAGCCGGATGTTCAGCGAGCCGTCCTCAAGATACAGCCGGTTGAGATCGGTGATCTCCAGTTCGCCCCGCGCGCTGGGTTTGAGCTTTTTTGCAAATTCAACCGCACGCCCATCGTAAAAATAAAGCCCGGTGACGCAGTAATTGGACTTCGGCTGTTTCGGCTTTTCCTCCAAAGAGATCACCTTTCCGCTCCCGTCAAATTCCACAATACCGAAACGCTCCGGGTCGTTGACGTAGTAACCGAATATCGTCGCCTTATCCTGTTCGGTATCCGCGGCCGCCGTCCGCAAAAGCGTCCCGAGCCCGTTTCCGTAAAAGATGTTATCGCCCAGCACCATCGCGCAGCAGTCCCCGCCGATAAATTCCTCGCCGATCAAAAACGCCTGGGCAAGTCCGCCCGGCGAGGGCTGTTCCCGATAGGAAATGGAGAGGCCGAATTGACTCCCGTCTCCGAGCAGCCGTTCAAAATTCGGCAAATCCGAGGGACTGGAAATCATCAGAATCTCCCGGATGCCCGCGAGCATCAGCACCGAGAGCGGATAATAAATCATCGGTTTGTCATAGACCGGAAGCAGCTGTTTGGATGTGACCATCGTCATCGGATAAAGCCTTGTCCCTGCGCCGCCGGCCAAAATAATGCCCTTCATCGTTTTCCCTCTTCCCGCCGATCTCTAAAAATGAACCACCTGTGCAACTTTCCTGATCAAACCGCTTTTCCAGATACGGTATTTAAAAGTGATATAAATCCTTCGTAGCTTTCCGGTCTGTGCACCGTTCGCATAGTCCCTCAACATATTCTTTTCCCGTTCATCCAATTGCAGATTCGGCAGTTTTAAAAGCTGTCCCGCCTGAATCATCGTATCAATCAACGCCTGCCGGTGCTTCTTATAGTTGAAATTTTTCAAATGATACAGCACCGCTCTGAGCCCTCTGCCATCCTTTGCGCCGACGGCATTTCCACCGTGCTGCCGGTACAGGATAAGAGGCTGCGGAATGAATCCGATTTTCCCCGCCGCCGAAGCGATCAGCGCAAACCACCAGTCGTGCATCAAAATACTGTCCTCTTCCGTCGGAACCGAAGCCCATTTCCAAAGCGCCCGATTGATCATCATGGTGCAGCCGGTCACGACGTTCTGCGTCAGCAGTTGGGACAGGGCATTTCGCCGCGGGTTCAATCCGGAATATTGAATAAACGACGGAGCGATTAAACCCAGATTTTCATCCACGACCTCCAGATCCGTATGAACCAAGCACGGGGTATCGGGGCTGCCATTCTCCAGCGCCTTCATCTTTTCCAGCGCCAAACGGATTTTTTCGGGCTTCCAGATGTCGTCCTGATCGCAGTACATGATATACCGATACCCTTCCGCCTGCCGTGTCAGAAAGAAAAAATTCTGCTTTGCGCCGCCCGACGGTTTTTCTTTTTCGATCAACCGGATTTTATCAGGAAACCGCCCGGCATAGTCCCGCAGCAGCGTTATGGTTCCGTCTTTAGAGCCGTCGTCGGAGACCAGCAGCGTCCAATTTTGAAAATCCTGCCGCAGAAGCGAATCCAGCTGTTCGGCCAAAAATTTTTCCCCGTTGTAAGTCGCCATCAGAATTGCCAGTTCCGTTTTCTCCGCCATGTGTGAACTTTCCTTCCGTCCTTTTCGAATTTAAATCGATTCTTCGAAGATCTTCCCAAGCGACTTTGAAAACGCCTCTTCCGAAAATAACTCTCGGAACATCCTCAGGGCGTTTAGCCGCATTTGTCGGTTCTCCTCCGGCGTCATACCCGCAATTTGTTCCGCTGTCTTTTTCAGATCATCACGGCAAATATTGAATCCGGCGCCATATTGTTCCACCAGCATTTGCGTATCGCCGCCGATGGTGTTTAAAACAGGCAGCCCGCCCGCAAAATAGTCGATTGATTTCATCGTCAGACCCACGCAGATGCCGCTTTTCATCATGTTGATGCCGAATCGGCATTGGTCGAAAATCGCCTGTTTTTGCGCCTCATCATAGATAATCCCGTGGAATTCAACCTTTGCACCGGCTTTTTGAGCGGCGCAAATCAACTTCTGACGCGATTCGCCGTCTCCGATGATATGTAGCGTCACAGGCCGCAAAAGGGCGATTTCACCGATGAGCTTTGCAATCATGGGAATATCGATGACGTTGTTGATGGAACCGAGATAACAAAGCCCCAGTTCTTTTGTTTCAGGCGCTTTCGGTTCATTTGTGGCGGTATTCCGATGGCACAGATAAAGAATATCCGTCTTTTTCCCGGTCAATTGCTTTTCAAGTTGTGTGCGGTAGAGTTCGCATTCCAACGTGATTGTATCGGCGGCATAAAGCCCGTCATCCCGTATTCTTCGCCAAGCCGAAAACGGCAGTGCAAACAGCTTTTTCAACCCGCGTCCGGGGAAATTTTCGGGCCAGAGGTCATACAGATCCAAGATCAGGCGGACATCCGGGTGTTGCTTTTTATATTCCGCCGCCTGCTTGACCAAGCTGTTAGGCGGTATCTCGACGAATATAAGATCGGGTGAAATTTCCTCCGCTTTCGAAAACGCATCCCGGGCAAAGCGGTTGTGAGAGCGTATCCTTGCCGCCGAAAAGTTTTTTCGATAGGGTCTTGTCGGAATTTGAACGGTATTTTCAAGATCAACTCGGAACGGCGTTTTTCGGATATGGTCAAAATCGGAAGTGATATAGGTGCAGTCATACCCCTTTGTACGCAAAAAATCCTCAATCAGCCGGATCCGGTGTTCATAATAATGAAAGCAACTGATGCAGACCGCTTTTTTTCGCATGAAAATAAGTCTCCACTTCCAATGTTTAAAATCCGGATATCCGGTCGCTGTCCCCGAGATTATCTTCGACAGTTTTCGCGTGTATAATTCTCATCTATTGTACCATGACAATCTTTTCTTTTCAAGTGGATGATTTTGTTTCCCGCCTGCCTCGCGTTTAAAAAGGAATCCGGAATAAAATACGTTGACTTTTGTCGTATTTTAGTATATTATGGAAGAAATACGAAATTATACGAAAGGATCGGATGTATTATGACGGAACTTGAAAAGCTGCAGCGCGCAAAACTCTATATGGACAAGCTTGCCGAAGGCGTCGACCCGGTCACCGATACGGAGATGCCCGATGACTGCATCCTGAATCAGGTGCGTCTTTCCCGGTGTTTTTTCTATGTGTCGGACGTCCTGCGCCGGGTCATTGAAAACGATGGCGCCGAACCGGAAAACCCGCATCGGGCAGAAAAAGAAGGCGCTGCGGAAAAGCCCGCGCAAAGGCCGGCGGTTGCGGATTTCGAACTGACGCCGGAACAGCGCAAGGCCTTTATCTTTTCCGATGATGCGGCTTCGGTCAGCAATCTTGTCGCCGCGCTGAACGCCCTGATCGATCCGGAGCACATGAAGAAACTTACCAACATTGCCGTCACCGACTGGCTGCTTGAAGCGGGCTTTTTGGAAAAAGTCGAATCGGACGGCAAGAGTCATCGCCTGCCTACCGAGCAGGGGGAACGCATCGGCCTTTCGACAATGAGCCGGCGGGGTCAAAACGGCGAATACACCATGGTGCTGTATAACAAAGAAGCCCAGCGCTTTATTCTCGACAACCTCGAAGCCATCATGCAAAACCGCAGGAATAAAAGTTAAAAATCGGATCTTTTACAAAACGGTGGCAAATCGGCGGTAGTTGTGGTATGATAAATCAATATGCACGGGACTTTCCGTGCGCCATTCTTTTAAAAAAGGTCGTTCATACATGCAGCCCATCATCGATTCACACTGCCACGTCTATCCCGACAAACTCGCAACCCGCGCCGCACAGAGCATCGCGGACTTTTACGATATGCCCGTCCGATACGACGGGTCGGTGTCCACTCTTCTTGAACAAGGCGCGCGCGCCGGCATCACGCATTATCTGATTCACAGCGTGTCGGTGCTGCCCGCGCAGGTGCGCTCGATCAACGAATTCATCGCCGCACAGGTCAATGCGCATCCGGGCGTCATGACCGGATTCGGCACGCTGCACCCTGACAGTAAAGATATCGACGGCGATTTGGCGCATCTGATTTCCCTCGGACTGAAAGGCGTCAAACTCCACCCAGATTTTCAAAAATTCGCCGCCGATTCCGAAAAAGCGGCGGCTTTGTGCAAAAAATTCGCGGGGAAATTACCTCTGCTCATACACGCGGGGGATACCCGGTTTCACTATTCGCATCCGGCACAGATTTTGAATCTGAAAAAGAAACTGCCCGAACTGACGGTGATCGCCGCGCATTTCGGCGGCTGGAGTTGCTGGGACGACGCCGAAAAGGAACTGCCCGGCCTGCCGAATTTCTACGTCGATTGCTCGTCGTCGCTGTATGCGCTCAGCCCCGAAAAAGCCAAGCGGCTGTTTGAAGCGTTCGGTCCTGAAAAGGTGCTGTTCGGCACCGATTACCCCATGTGGTCGCCCGCAAGCGAATTGGAATTGTTTCACGCCGTCGGCTTAACCCCGCGCGAAGAACGCCGCATCCTCTACGAAAACGCCGCTGAACTTCTTTCGATTGAATAACCCGAATTTTTTATTGTTGATATATTTATTTCCACAAATGTAGGGGCGGATATTATCCGCCCGTTTTTGTTTTCGCCATACTATCGGTTTCAATGTAGGGGCGAACTGCGTTCGCCCGCATAAACCACCCCGGCGCTACGCGCCCAACCCCTAAGGTGTCGCAAGCGACACCATGCAGAGGGGAATCAAGACGCACCTCATACGTTTTCGCGTTGTAGGGAATAGCGCTCCCGTCTTTGCGAGCGAAGCGCGGCAATCCAGACACGGGGTATCCCGACAACTGTGGTAAAACCGGACGCTTGTTCTCTGGAATTGCCGCGCAATTTGATTGCCTTCGTCGCGCGCGTAGCTTCGCTACACGCTGTTTCCCTCGCAAAGACGGAGTAGGGACGTACCTGTGTGTGCAAGCCCGCAAAGAATTGCCATGCAATTCTCAGTAGGGGACGGTTTCCAATCCGCTCTAAAGAGCGGTATGACGACCCGAGCGGGCGGCGTACGCCCGCGTTTCCCGTTACCCCGTAGGGCGGGGTGACCACACCCCGCCGAGCGGGCGGCAGGAAGCCGCCCGCAACAGGTGACTTATAAAGTTCCACATGGAACAATTTAACAGCCGGGCTTATATTATTGTAGCAAACTGTTGATTTTTGGATTTTGTTATTATATAATAATAATGGAAATAGGTTATGTCTTTAAATCAATACAATTATATGGGGGTATAACAATGATAAAAGAACGAGTACATGTAATTTCAAATAGAGATCAAGAAGGATGGGATGTTAAAAAAAGTGGATCAAGTTGTGCAAGCGTATACACAAGAACAAAAGAAGAAGCTGTTAAAATTGGGCGAATTATGAGTCAACGTTCTGGCATTGATTTGATCATCCATGGGAGAGATGGAAATATCCAACGAGCAGATAATTATGGCTGCTGTGTTTCTCATTTAAAAGCTAAAGATAGGTGATAGCTTTATGCAAGAAAATAATCCCGTAGTTGCATTAATGTATGATTTTGATAAAACACTTTGCACAAAAGACATGCAAGAGTACACCTTCATACCTAATATTAAAATGACAGCACAGGATTTTTGGCAAGAATCAAATTCTCAAGCCAAAAATAAAAAAATGGATGGAATACTATCTTATATGCAAGTGATGCTTGAAAAAGCGCACGCTGCCAGGCAGTGCATACGGCGCGAAGAATTCGTTAAACTTGGAAAAGACCTTGAATTCTTCTCTGGTGTAGAAAGCTGGTTTGAACGAATCAATAGAATCGGAAATGATTTAAATGTAAAAGTTGAACACTTTATTATTTCTTCCGGGCTTCGCGAAATTATCGAGGGTTCCAGTATTTTTAACGAATTTAAAGAAGTATTTGCCTGTGAGTTTTTATATGATGAAAATGATGTCGCTTGTTGGCCTAAGAATGTTGTAAATTATACGACAAAAACTCAATTCTTATTTCGTATTAATAAGGGTGTGCTTGATATTTCAAATGATTATGATCTTAATAAATACACGCCCGAAGATGATCGGCCTGTACCTTTTCGGAATATGATTTATATAGGTGATGGACTTACAGATGTTCCTTGCATGAAATTGGTTAAAGCAAATGGAGGTTATTCTATTGCTGTATATCAAGAAGGTAATCAACAAAAAGTAGCGGATCTTCTTCTTGATAAAAGAGTTGACTTTATTCAACTTGCTGATTATACGAAAGGCAGTGAATTAGATATAACTATTCGTGATATCATTTGTAAAATGGCATCGGTGGATTCGTTAAAACGTAAAAGCGATTCACAACTAAAATCAGTTTCAAAGGCATGCAGTATATAAAACAATTTAATTCATTTAATCCTCCCTACCTCCCTTTACCCCCCTCATAGATGCCGAGGCGGCGGAAACGGGCGTAGCGGTTATTAAATAATGTCTCGACCGGCTGCGCGGAAAGCGCGGCAATATCGCTTAAAAGCCGATCGCGTAAAGCGTTGCACATCGCGTGAAAGCGCTTAAAATCCTCGGGGATGACGTCTTCCGCCACCCTGAGTTTTTTGTTGTCCTGTGCGGTCAGATGCAGGCACTCGGCGGCCTCGGCCTCCGCGCCCTGTTCTTTGAATAAAATGCTGGCGCAGCCCTCGGGCGAAATCACCGAATACACCGCGTTTTCGAGCATATAGACCCGGTCGGCGACCGCAAGCCCCAATGCCCCGCCCGAGCCGCCCTCGCCGATGATCACCGAGATCACGGGCGTTTTTAAGCCCATCATCTCCATCAGGTTTTCGGCAATCGCCTGCCCCTGTCCGCGCTCCTCGGCGTCCGCGCCGCAATGCGCGCCGGAGGTATCGACCAGGCAGATCACAGGCCGGTGAAACTTCTCGGCCTGCTTCATCAGCCGCAGGGCTTTGCGGTAGCCCTCGGGCCGCGGCGCGCCGAAATTGCAGCGAATCCGGCTCTCAAGATCGGTTCCGCGCTCGATGCCGATAAACGTGACGGGGATATCCCCGAGCAGCCCGATGCCGCCCAGAATCGCCTCGTCGTCGCCGAAATTGCGGTCGCCGTGCAAGACGGTGACCTCATGTAATAGTTGATTGATATAAGCCGATGCGGTGGGCCTTTGCAGGTCGCGCGCGATTTTTACTTTCTCGTAGGCAGTCATAGTTTTTTCTCCGTCGTATGCTGTTTCAATAGGCGGCCGATGACTTCGACGAGCTGTTTACGGTCGACAATCGCATCCAAAAAGCCGTGTTTGAGTACAAATTCCGCGCTCTGAAAATCGGCGGTGAGTTTGCTCTTGGTGGTCTGCTCGATCACGCGCTTGCCCGCAAAACCGACCAGTGCCTTAGGTTCGGCAATGATGATATCGCCGAGCATCGCAAAACTGGCGGTTACGCCGCCCGTGGTCGGATGAGTCAGCACCGCGAGATAAAAACAACCCGCTTCGCCGTGGCGCTGAATCGCGCCGCTGATTTTGGCCATCTGCATCAGGGAGATGATGCCCTCCTGCATGCGTGCGCCGCCCGAAGCCGTAAAGCCGACGACCGGCAGGCGGTTCGCGGTCGCATATTCAAAGGTGCGGGTGATGCGCTCACCGACCGCCGCGCCCATGCTGCCCATCATAAATCCGGGTTCCATGGCAAACAGCGCGCATTTAACGCCGCCGACGATACCGGTTCCGCAGACGACGCCCTCATTTTCGCCGCTGCCGTCACGCGCTTTTTTCAATTTATCTTCATAGCCGGGAAAGTGCAGAAAATCCCGTGCGGTGATATCGGAAAACAGTTCGGAAAAACTGCCTCCGGCGCAGAACGCTTCTAATCTGCGCCGGGCGGGCAGTGTTAAATGGTGTCCGCAGGAGGGGCAGACACGTAAATTCTTCTCCAGTTTTTTGCGGGGGAAATATTGTTTGCAGCGCGGGCACTGCTCGCGGTCGTCGGCGGGTTTGCGCGGGGTGCCGCCGGGTTCGAGCGGATTGGCGGGTTTGCGGAAAAGATCGGCAATCTTGAATTCGCTCATGTGCGCGCCTCCTTCCGTTTTTGCAGCCATGCGGTGTCATACTGCCCGCTGTGAAATTCGGGGCTGCGGATGATCTCTGACTGCTGCTCGATGTTGGTCGGAACGCCGCTGATGACGAGTTCGCAGAGAGCCGCTTCCATCTTGCGCACGGCCTCTTCGCGGTCGTTTCCGGCGGTGATCAGCTTGCCGATCATCGAATCGTAAAACGGGGTGATCTCGGCGTCCTGAATCAGCGCGGTATCAAACGACACGCGGTTGCCGCCCGGGACGTGTAAAAAAGACACTTTGCCGCCGCCCAAAGCGTTGATGCGGCACTCGATTGATGCGCCGCGCAGTTGGATATCCTCCTGCCTGAACGGCAATTCCATTTGCGAGGCAATGCGGATCTGCCACTTGACCAGATCGATGCCGCTGACTTCCTCGCTGATGCGGTGCTCGACCTGCAGGCGGGTGTTCATTTCGATAAAATAAAAATTTCCGTCGGGTGCAAGTAAAAATTCCACGGTTCCGGCATTGGTGTATTTAGCGGCTTTGACCGCCTTGACCGCGGCCTCCCAAAGGCGTTTGCGGATATGTTCGTCAATCGCGGAACAGGGGGTCTCCTCGATCACTTTCTGCCTGCCGATCTGCAGCGAGCAGTCGCGCTCGCCCAAACAGACCACGTTCCCGGTATGATCGGCCAAAATCTGCACCTCGACGTGACGCACCGAGGTCAGGTATTTTTCCAAAAACACATCGCCGCACCCGAAGGCCTTTTTGGCCTCCTCGCAAGCCGCGACCACCGACTTTTCGAGGTCCTCTTCACGTTCGACAATGCGGATGCCTTTTCCGCCGCCGCCCGCTGCGGCCTTGACCAGCAGCGGATAGCCGATCTTTACAGCCGCTTTCTTGGCCTGCGCAACCGTGACAACGCCGCTGCCGGGAATGACCGGAACGCCCGCCGACATCATCAGACGGCGCGCCTGATCCTTGTTGCCCATCCGGTCGATCACGTCGCTCTCCGGCCCGATGAACACGATATCGTTTTGAACACACAGCGCGGCGAACAAGCTGTTCTCGGATAAAAATCCGTAGCCGGGGTGGATGGCCTCGGCATGGGTCGCCAGCGCGGCGCTGATGATATTTTGCATATTTAAGTAGCTCTGCACCGCCGAAGCCGGGCCGATGCAGATGCGTTCGTCAGCCAATGCGGCATGCAGGGCGTTTTTGTCCGGCTCGGAATACACGGCGACCGTGGCAATGCCCATCTCGCGGCAGGCGCGGATGATGCGTACGGCGATCTCGCCGCGGTTTGCGACTAAAATCTTTTTAAACATCGCTTTTCTCACCGATCAGCGCGAACGAAAACTCGGCGCTCACGCAGAGTTTCCCGTCCACATATCCTTTGCCCGACGCCCAGTAAAACGGCGGCTTCGCTCTGGTGATTTTGCATTCGGTCTCAAACAGGTCGCCGGGTTTGACGACGTTTTTAAACCGTACCTTGTCGAGCCCGGTCAGCAGCGTGCGGCCTCCGGGGGCCAGCAATACGCAGGAGGACTGTGCCAGAATCTCGCACAAAATCACGCCCGGCACCACCGGGTCGCCCGGAAAATGCCCCTGCAAAAACCACTCGTCGGGCCGGATGCGCTTTTTGGCGTGCGAGACGCCGTCGATCTCCTCGGCCTCGTCGATCAGCAGCATTCCGTTGCGGTGGGGCAATACTTTTTTAATCTCTTCTTGCGTCATCACTCAAACAATCCTTTCAAGGGGTCGGAAATTAAATCTTTTCAATTAAAAACAGCGGCTGCCCGAATTCGACGAGCGCGGCGTTTTTGCCGCAGACCTCGGTGATCACGCCGTCGATCTCGGCGGTCAGTTCATTCAGCACCTTCATGGCCTCGACAATGCAGAGGGTGTCGCCCTTTTTGACCTTGGAACCGACCTCGACAAAACGCGGACCGTCTTCGGACGGCGCCAGATACAGCGTGCCGACCAGCGGCGACTTTTGGCAATAGGCATCGGTTTTGGGCGTTTCCGGCACGGATGCGGATTCAGCGGGTTTTTCGGCTTTTACGGCTGTTTGAACGGCCGCAGTGACCGGCGCTGCGACAACAACCGGCTCGCTGACCGCTTGTTTTTGCGCCTCCAACAGCACATGGGTCTCGCCGTCGCGCACTTCAAGCCGTCCGAGTCCGTATTGGCGCATCAATTCGGCCAAATCTTTGACTAATTGTAATTGCATATGATGACCACCCTTTCATACACGGGTTTTAATTAAACTTTTTTGAAAGCAACGCAGGCGTTGTGCCCGCCGAACCCCAATGAAGTCGAAATCGCCAGATCAAGTTCGGCGCTGACCGCCTTATTGGGTGTATAGTTCAAGTCACATTCGGGGTCGGGGTCGTTGAGATTGATCGTGGGCGGAATGATGCCCTCACGCAGCGCCAAAATTGACGCAATGGCCTCGACCGCACCCGCCGCCCCGAGCATATGTCCGGTCATCGACTTGGTGGAACTGATATGCAGTTCACCCGCTTTATCACCGAATACCTTTTTATAGGCCGCCGTCTCGCAGCGGTCGTTGAGCGCGGTACCGGTGCCGTGGGCGTTGACGTAAATTCGATTGAGCTTGATGTTTTCCGAACCGCGCATGGCATCTTTCACGGCTTTAGCCGCAGCATCGGGTTCGGGCGACGGCGCCGTCACATGGTAGGCGTCGCAGGTCGCCCCGTAGCCGCACATCTCGGCGTAAATTTTTGCACCACGCTTGACCGCGTGCTCGTATTCCTCCAAAATCAACGCTCCTGCGCCCTCGCCCATCACAAATCCGCCGCGCCGTTTGTCAAACGGCAGAGAAGCCGCCTCGGGGTCGTCGGCGGTGGAGAGCGCCATCGCGTTGGTGAATCCCGCCATGGCTAACGGCGTGATGGCCGCCTCGCTGCCGCCGCAGATGGCCGCTTCGGCATATCCGTCTTTGATCGCGCGGAACGCCTCGCCGATGGCGGTCGTACCGGTCGCGCAGGCCGTTGTCACCGAAAGGCAGGAATTGCGCGCGCCGAATCGGATGGCGATGTTGCCCGCCGCGATGTTCGATATCATCTTGGGCACAAACAGCGGCGAAACCCGACGCGACCCGCCGTTGAGCAGTGCGGAATGTTCGGCGCAGAAGGTCTCGAATCCGCCTACACCCGAACCGAACACCACACTCAGGTCTTCCGGTGAAATTTTCTCCGCCAGCCCGCTGTCTTCCATGGCCTCGGCGGCGGCATACAGCGCATACTGCACGAACAAATCGGTTCTGCGTACCGTCGTTTTATCCATGCACAACAGCGGGTCGAAATTCTTCAGCTGTGCGGCCAGTTTATATTTGCAGCCCTCGACGGAAAAGCGGGTGATCGGACCGATGCCCAAAGTCCCGGCTTTCAGGTTCTCCCAAAAAGTCAAAACGTCGTTTCCGATCGGCGTTAATGCGCCCATTCCGGTGACAACCACGCGTCTCATCGTTGTGTTCATCCTCTCGTATTCGGTGAGTTCAAAATTTATTTTCGGTTGGGGATGTTTTATTCTATTGTTTACGACAATAGAATAAAACTCCTGCGTTTAAAAGATCAATTTTCCGGGTAACGCACCGGTATCCCTTTAAATGTCTACATGGCCAAGCCGCCGTCGATTTGAATCACGCTTCCTGTGATGTAATCGCTTTTCGAAGAAGCTAAAAAGGCCACGAGTTCGGCCACTTCTTCGGGTTTGCCCATGCGGGCAAGCGGTACCGCAGCCAGCATCTGCTGATTGAGCGGCGTTCCCGCAGTCATGTCGGTCTCGATAAAACCCGGCGCGACCGCGTTGCAGCAGATCCCGCGCCCCGCAAGTTCGCGCGCGACCGACTTGGTCAGGCCGATCAGCCCGGCTTTGGCGGAGGCGTAATTCGTCTGTCCGGCGTTGCCCGTGATGCCCGCGACCGAAGTGATGTTGACGATCTTACCCGAACGCTTGCGCGCAAAAATCGGGTAGACCTGCTTGATGGTGTTGAACGCGCCTTTGAGATTGACGCCGACCACGCGGTCGAAATCGTCCTCTTTCATCGCCAACATCAATTTGTCGCTGGTAATGCCCGCGTTGTTGACCAGAATATCAACCGTGCCGAAGTCCCTGACGATCTCTGCAAATACGGCGGAGACCGCCGCAAAATCCGACACATCACAGCGGTAACAAGCCGCTTTCGCGTTGAGCGCTTTCAGTTCGGCAAGGGTCTGTTCGGCGCGCTCGGTGTTTCCGGCATATAAAAAAGCCACCGAAGCGCCCTCTTGGGCCAGTTTCATGCAGATTGCGCGCCCGATTCCCCGTGAACCGCCGGTCACGACCGCGACTTTATCTTGCAACATCATCTCAGTTCCTCCATAACAAGTTCGATTTCACGCGGCGTCTGCACCGAGCGGCAGACGGCCTCGGGTGCCATACGCTGTACCATCTTGGTCAGCACAGAACCCACGCCGGTCTCGATAAAAACGGTCACACCATCGGCGAGCATTGCAGCAACCGTCTGCTGCCAGCGCACGGGATGATTGATCTGGCGGCTTAAAAGCGCTTTCGGATTGCTCTCATACAGCGCTCCGGTGCTGTTGGTATAGCACTGCAAAACCGGTGTACGAATTTGATATTTTTCAAGTATTTGCTCAAATTCTGTTGCCGCGCCGTCCATCAGCGGAGAGTGAAAACCGCCGCCGACTGCCAGCGGAATGCACCGCCCGCCTTTTTCGCGGATTTTTTCCTCGAATGTTTTCAGTTGGCAGTCAAATCCGGACACCACGAGCTGTTCCGGTGTGTTGTAATTCACCGGCCACACCCCGTCGAATTCAGCGCAGACGGCTTCTACCGTCTCGTGCGGCAGTTTGACCACCGCCATCATCGACGCTTTTACAGCATCCGCGTATTTGGCCATAATCCGTCCACGCTCGCAGACCAACCGGAAGCCGTCCAGCGGGTCGAACGCCCCGGCAAAAGCCAGCGCGGGCAGCTCGCCGAGTGAAAATCCCGCCGCCGCGTCCGGGTCAATTCCGGCTTCGCAGGCCGCGATTGCCGCCGCGAAATCCGCTAAATACAGGCACGGCTGCGTATTCTCGGTCTGTTTGAGTTCCTGGGGCGTGCCGGAAAAACACTGTTTTAACGTTCCGGGGTGAATTTCTTCCGCAGCGTCGAACAGTTCGCGCACATTCCGGCTGCTCTCGTAAAATTCTTTGGCCATGCCCGGAAACTGCGCGCCCTGTCCCGAAAATAAAAACGCTATCCGACCCATGCGCAGGCCTCTAACAGCAGCGTTTCGGCTTGTTCAACGACTTCTTGAATAATTTCATCGGCGGTCTGCTCACGGCTTACTAGTCCGGCGATCTGCCCCGCCATAAAGCACCCGGCCTTGGTGTCGCCTTCAACGGCGGCTTTCCGCAATGCGCCGACACCGAGTTCGTTGACTGTTTCGACCGTGGTCTCCGGCTGAAATTCGACCTGTTTAAACTCGCGACTGAACACGTTTTTCAGACAGCGGCAGGTGCTTGCCGCAAAACGGCGACCGGTCGCGACCGTCGAGATATCGCCCGCCTTGAGCACCATATCTTTATAATTTTGATGGACGCCGCACTCTTTGGCGACCAAAAAACGCGTACCCATCTGGATGCCGCAGGCCCCGAGCATCAGCGCCGCCGCAAAACCCCTGCCGTCGGCGATGCCGCCCGCCGCGATCACCGGAATGCCGACCGCGTCACATACCTGCGGCACCAAAACCATAGTCGTCAATTCGCCGATATGTCCGCCGGATTCCTCGCCCTCGGCGATCACCGCGTCGGCACCCAGTTTTTCCATCTTTTTGGCCATTGCGACCGAGGCGACCACCGGGATAATCATCACGCCCGCGGCTTTCCAGCGCTCCATATAATCGGTCGGCATGCCCGCGCCGGTGGTCACGACTTTGACGCTTTCCTCTGCGACGACGTCGGCCACCTGCCCGGCAAACGGGCTTTGCAGCATGATGTTGACGCCGAAGGTTTTATCCGTCAAAGAACGGGCGACCGCAATCTGTTCGCGCAGATAATCGGGGCCGGCGTTCATCGCCGAGATCAAGCCCAGTCCGCCCGCATTGGAAACGGCGGCGGCCAGCTTCCCGTCGGCGATCCAGGCCATTCCGCCCTGAAACACCGGAAAACGGATGCCCAGACGTTCACAAATCGTAGATTTTATCATAGGTTTATCCTCTCGTTTAGCCCTTCATTTTTACTTCAATCGCGCCTGCCAGATCGGACACCGTTTTGATGTCGTCCGCCAATTCGATCTCGACGTTGAACTCGGTTTCGAGATCCATGACCAGTTCGGTGATGTCGAGCGAGTCAATGCCGAGGTCGGTCAAAACCGTCTCGCTTGTGATTTTGGAGGCGTCGCACTCCAGTTTTTCGACCAATAGGGATTTGATTTTTTCGGTTACCATGTTATTTACTCCTTTAAATATCATTTAAGATGTCACCATCTCAACAGGCAGGATGCGCTGGCGAGACCTCCGCCGAACGCTGTTAATAGAATCAGGTCGCCCCGTTTCAATTCGCCCGCTTTGTTCAGTTCGTCGAGGGCGATCGGGATGCTGGCCGACGAGGTGTTGCCGTAGCGGTCGATGTTGATTAAAAATTTCTCGATCGGGATGCCCGAACGCTCCGCCGCGGCCTCGATGATGCGCCGATTTGCCTGATGTGGTATAATGGCTTTGAGGTCGTCCGGGGTCAGTCCGTTTCTCTGCAAAAGGGTGTTGATATCCTGTATCATGGACTGCACCGCGAAACGGAAGATCTCCTTCCCGTTCATCCGGATATAGGGCGATTCGGGTTCAAGTTCCGAAAATGGACTCTTCCCGGCATAAAACGGAACCCGCAGCGCGTTTTCGTCTCCGGTCACAGTAAACACGGCGTCGAGATAGTTTTCGCCCTTCGAAAGTACCGCCGCTCCGGCGCCGTCTCCGAAGATCACGCAGGTCGAACGGTCTTCCCAATCCGTGATCCGGCTGAGCCGTTCGGCACCCACGATAAGGATGTTGCGATAACCGCCCCGGGCAAAAAAGCAGGCCGCCGTCTCCAGCATAAACACAAACGCCGAACATGCCGCACTGATGTCAAACGCCATGCAGCGAACACCGAGTCTCTTTTGAATTGCACAGGAAAGTGCGGGGGTTACAGTGTCGGCGCTAACCGAGGCGGCTAAGATCAAATCGAGTTCTTCGGCCTTCAAACCGCAGTCGTCCAAGGCGCGCTGCGCGGCTGAAACGGCCAGATCGGCCGTGGTCTCCGAAGTACAGATATGCCGGCTGCGAACGCCGACGCGCTGTGAAATCCACTCATCGCTTGTTTCGACAAGCTGTGAGAGTTCGCCATTGGTGACGACGCGTTCCGGCACGCACATGCCCGTGCCGACGATTTGAAAACTCATGAAAGTTCCTCCCGTGGTAATGGCCACATAAAGTTAGTGCGCCGAAATGGGCGGAAGTTACAAAAATAATTTATAAAAATTTCTTTAAAAATCGTGTAACTTTTCGCTTTTTAGCGGTACTAACCCATGGATATATTTATGTCTGATCAATCTGTTATAGAGAAAAGAGGTGCGAATTGGACTCGTTTGAAAAAATATATCGGGACAACGCCGCCCGCGTTCACGCGTTTCTGTTCGCGCTCTGCGGCGATCCGCTTCTATCCGAAGAACTGACGCAGGAGACCTTCTTTCAGGCCTTTTCCGCTTTCCACCGTTTTCAGGGCAAGAGTGAATTGTTCACCTGGCTTGCCGCGATTGCCAAACACACCTATTACAAATACCTGCGCAAACATAAGCAGGGCCTCGACACCATCAACCTCGACCTCGTCACCGATATTTTCTGCCGCACAAGCCACTGCAATCCGGAGGACACGGTGATCCGCCGGGTCGTCTGCGACTCGGTCAAACGGTTGGTGCGGAAACTACCCGAAAAATACCGCGACGTAGTGATTTTACGCATCTATGCAGAGATGCCGTTCGCCCAGGTGGGTGAGGTGTTGGGCATCAGCGAAAATTCTGCCAAGGTCATATATTTTCGCGCTAAAAAAATGCTGACGGAGGATTTGAAAAATGAACTTGAACTGTGACGCCACCCTCGACCTGATCTCTTTGTATTGGGACGGGACCCTCAGCGCCTCCACCCGTGCGGCCGTTCGGGAACATCTGCGCGGCTGTCCGACCTGCCGCAATCAATATCAGCAGTATGCGCATGCCGCAAAAATCGCCGTCCAAAGACCCGAACCGAAAGAAAACATCAACCTCACCGACGGGTACAACTCGCTTTTGCGCAAGCTCAAAAAGCAGCACTCCATGCGGGTCGGATTTCTGGCAGGCTGTGCATGCGTGACGCTGGCGGCGGTGGCAATCAGCGTTCTGAGAGATAAAAAAGAGCGTTCCGGGTATTAATTGCTTGTTTCCACAAATAATTTTATAACAATCGGTAAATTCTTGTTGCAATTTTGTTTACAATACTGTATGATGAGATAGCAAATCAAAAGATTTGCAAATTGAAAAAGAGGTATTTCATGTACGAAGACAAAACTCTGACCTGCAAAGACTGCGGTCAACAATTCACTTTCACTGCCGGTGAGCAGGAATTTCACGCGGAAAAAGGTTTCACGAACGAGCCGCAGCGCTGCAAGGCCTGCCGCAATGCCCGTAAAGCCAACGCCGGCGGCGGTGCCGGAACCCGCAAGATGTACGATGCCGTATGCGCTGAGTGCGGAAAAGCCTGCAAGGTTCCTTTTGAACCGCGCAGCGACCGCCCCGTCTATTGCAGCGACTGCTTCAGAAAATAAAAGTGAGTTACAACAAAGGCTGTTGCATTTTGCAACGGCCTTTTTTGGCTTTTCAAAAATCTACTGGTTATTTCTGCTGTTGAGCCAACTGCGGTATTTCGAAGGTGAAATGCCCTCATACTGCCGAAAGACCCGGCTGAAATAATACCCGTTCTCAAAACCGACCTCCCGTGCGATCTGCTCCAAAGTCCTGTCGGTTGTCCGAATGCGCTTTTTGGCCTCCTCAATGCGCAGCCGGTTGATGTATTTGACCGGCGAGACGCCCGTGCTCTGCTTAAACTGCCGCGCCAGATATTGATAGGAAACGGACAACCGCCTGCTCAGCTGTTGTATGTCGATCTCTCCGGTATAGTGACCGTGGATGAAGCCCAACGCCTCCTGCACCACCTTTTTCTGTTCTTTTTCTTTTGACGCTAAGGGATTTTCCTGTATGCAGGCACGGGACAATAAAATCAAAATCTGCCGGATATAGAATGAGATCATCAGCTTATACCCCGCCGCAGGCCGGTTGCGTTCCAACAGCGCCCGCTCAAACAGCGTCCGAACTTCGTCATAATATTTCCCCGTCTTCACAATCGGTAAGAGACAGACCGCCAATTCTTGCGAAGCCGGCTCTTCGAGCTGAAAAAAGTACGATGTTTTTTGTGTTGCCGATTCATTGTTATCCAAAATCAGCAGCGGGATATCCGCCTGTTTCAGCTGTCGGATCGGAGCCGAAAAATGCGTATAGAAAAATCGGCAGGGTCCTTCGGGGGACGACTGATAAAACACCTCGCCCGGCGGCACTAAAATAACCTCTCCCTCATGCACGTCATATTCATTTTCACCCACCCGGCAGCGCATCACACCCCGATAGACGACAATCAACTCAATATCCTGCAAGATCCGGTCGGGAATGTGCCAGCCCTGCGCGCAGATCGAATGCCCGATCAAATTCACCGTAAAATCTCCGTCCGGTTCCAACCGAAAAACCATTGTCTCACCTCTTGGTTTCATTTTGTATAAATATAATTATATCTGTTTATTTTTTTATTGCAAGTCCCGCGTTATAATGAATGCGAAAAATACTTGGAACCGCACACAGGAGGCAATTCATATGAACTTTTTTTCAATCCAAGACGGCGCATTGATTTTCAAACGCCGCAAAGAGACGCTCCGGATTACCGGATGGGGCGAAAACAGCCTGCGGGTACGGGCAACCCAAAACCCGGTCTTTACAGACAACGACTGGGCGCTGACGATGCCTGCCGAACACAAAGCCGAAATTGAGATCGCGGATGATTATGCCGTGATTTCCAACGGAAAGATCAAAGCGCGCATCAATATATTCGGGAAGATTAAATTCTTCAATCAAAAAGACGAATTGATTTTAAACGAATATTACCGCAGCGTCGACCACGGCGGCGAACCGAAGCCGAACCTCGATCAGGTTACCGCGCTGCGCAAAATCGCACGCGAATTTAAAGGCACTGCAAGCGACAATTACGCCATCACCGCCCGTTTCGAGCCGAACGACGGCGAACGCTTCTTCGGTATGGGGCAATACCAGCAGCCGTATCTCGACCTCAAGGGCTGCATTCTCGAACTCGCGCAGAAAAACACGCAGGCATCGGTGCCGTTTTTGATCTCCAATCTGGGTTACGGCTTTTTATGGAACAATCCCGCGATCGGCAGCGTCAGCTTCGGAAAAAACCTGACCGAATGGCATGTGCAGTCAAGCAAGCAGCTCGATTACTGGATCACCGCCGGAGACACGCCCGCCGAAATCGAGGAGACCTATGCTAAAGTTACCGGCACTACGCCGATAATGCCGGATTACGCCATGGGGTTCTGGCAGTGCAAACTGCGTTACCGCACGCAGGAGGAACTGTTAAATGTCGCGCGCGAATACCACAAAAAGAAAATCCCGGTCAAGGTCATCGTCGTCGACTTCTTCCACTGGCCGAATCAGGGCGACTGGATGTTTGACACGGACTACTGGCCCGACCCGGAGGGCATGATCAGAGAACTCAACGAGATGGGCATGAAACTGATGGTCTCGGTTTGGCCGACCATCGAACCCGAATCGTGTAACTATAAAGAGATGGCGGAACGGAATCTGCTGATCCGTACCGACCGCGGCGCAAAGGTCATGCAGGACTGCTTCGGCCTCGTGGAGTTTATCGACACCACAAATCCCGAGACGCAGGATTTTATCTGGCAGGCCTGTAAAAAGAACTATTTCGACAAGGGTGTTTCCCTGTTTTGGCTCGACGAGGCGGAACCTGAATACAGCAACCCCGATTTCGATATCTACCGCTATCACATCGGTTCGGCGCTCGAATGCGCCAACGTCTACCCGGTCACGTTCGCCAAGGCCTTTTACGACGGACAGCGGATGGAAGGCGTCGAAAACCCGATCAGTTTGATCCGCTGCGCCTGGGCCGGTTCCCAACGCTATGGTGCGCTGGCCTGGTCAGGCGATATCCCCTCCACGTTCGGACAGCTGCGCAATCAGGTCTGTGCGGGTTTGAACATGGGGCTTGCGGGCATTCCGTGGTGGAATTCGGATATCGGCGGCTTCCACAGCGGCAACGTCAACGACCCGTATTTTCACGAACTGCTGGCGCGCTGGTTTGAGTTCGGCACTTTCTGCCCGGTCATGCGGCTGCACGGCGACCGTACCCCGCGCGACAAGACCAAACTCGGCCCCAAAGGCGGCGGCTCCTGCTCGACGGGCGGTCCGAACGAAATCTGGAGCTTTACCCCGCAGCTCGAAGAAATCATGACGAAATACATTCTGCTGCGCGACCGGATGCAACCCTATATCTCTGCGGCGATGACAGAAGCGCACGAAAAAGGCACACCGGTGATTAAACCGCTGTTTTATGATTTCCCGACCGACGAGGCCGCTTGGAAAGTCGAGGACGCATATCTCTTCGGACACGACCTGCTGGTCGCGCCGGTGACCGAAGAGGGTGAGACGAAAAAATCCGTCTATTTGCCCGCAGGTGCGACATGGACGGATGCGTGGACAAAACGGGTTTACGAAGGCGGGCAGACCGTCACCGTGAACGCCCCGTTGGAAATGATCCCGTTGTTTGTCAGGGACAATGACGGCATATTAAAATTATTAAATCTATAGTGGAAGCGGCGCGGTGTTGTCATCCCGCCCCTCTTAAATAGCGGGCGATTGAGAATCGCCCCTACACAGAATGAAAGCCGCAAAGGGCGTTGCCCTTTGCGGCTTTTGCTTGTTAAAAATAAAAAAATATGATAAAATTTTTTTACATCATAAACGGATTCATCACTTTCAATCGTATTTATAGCGGAGAGGAGGGAAGGCAGTGAGTCAATTGTCCGGTACCAACGATACCATCACGGCGGCAATCGAAAAATATTCCGACATGGTCCGCCGCATCTGCTTTCTTTACCTGAAAAACGACGCTGACGTCGAGGACGTGTTCCAAGAGGTGTTTCTGAAGTTCTTTCAGAATTTCGACACATTTGAGAGCGAGGAGCATCAAAAGGCCTGGTTATGCCGCGTGGCATTCAACAAATGCAAGGACCTGCACAAGAGCTTTTGGCGCAAAAACGTGGTCGGCATTGAAGATCGGGAACTCCCCTATGAACTTCCGGAACAGAGCGAAGTGACCAAAGCGGTGCTGGAACTGCCCCCGGATCAGAAAGAACTGATCTATCTGCATTATTACGAGGGCAGACCCATTCCGGAAATCGCCGAGATCATGCAGAAAAACCAAAACACGGTCTATTCCCTGCTCCGGCGCGCAAAGACCCGCCTAAAGAAGAAAGTGAGTGAACTCGAATGAATTCCTTTAAGGATGATTTAAACCAAATCAAAGCCGAAGCGGCCCTGAAAGAAAAAACGATGGCCTTCGTTCGGACGGAGCTTGCGAAATCGGAATATGAGCGCATGGGAACTGTCCGCACCGAAACCGTCAAAAAGGAGAATCCGTTTATGAAAAAAATGATTGGGGCGCTCTCCGCCGTCGCCGCCTGTGCACTGCTTGCGGTCGGTGGATTCGTCTTCTACAACACCCCGCTCAATTACGTCAGTTTTGACGTCAACCCCAGTGTGGAACTCGGTATCAACGCATTCGATCAAGTCGTCACGGCGCTTGCCTATAACGATGACGGCGAACAGCTGCTGGCCGGAACCAATGTTATACACCAGTCCCTGGAAGATGCGGTAAGCAATCTGGTGGAACAGGCAGATGAACAGGGCTACATCATGGACGACGGCTCTTCGGTCATTGCTGTCACCGCCGAATCCAACAATGAACAGACAGCCGCACAGATCCAAGCCACCTGCGAAAACACCATCACTTTGACGTTGAACAAGGGCGAGACGACTGCGGTCGTTTACACCGACGCTATTTCATTAAAATTCGCCCAACAGGCCCGGGAATCCGGCGTGTCTCCGGGAAAATACAGATTGATCGAAGTGCTGCAGTCATTGGATCCCACCGTCACGGTTGATCAATATAAGAACGCCAAGGTCAGCGAGATCATCGCGGCCGCCGGAGAGATGCTTGACCAAAACGGCAACGCCGTCGGCAACAACGGCAACGGCAACGGTCAGGGCAACGCCGACAATGCCGACGCGCTCCAGCGCATCCGCAACGCCATCAAAGCCCAAACCGCCGAACAGACCAAAACCCAAACCCAGAGCATGACACTGGGCGAAAGCGGAAACGGCGAGACCTATACCGAACAAAATCAGAATCAGAACGCCAATCAAAATAAAAACAGTGAGACTCAAGATAAGGAACAGGAGAAGGAGCAAAACAAGGCCGAAAACGGCAATCCCACAACCGCTTCTCCGGCCACGCCCGCCAATAACGGAAACGGCAACAGCAATACCGGTACTGCCTCAGGCAGCAGTGATTGCTCAAGCGACTGCTCTTCGTGCTCTTCTTCCTGCGTATCCGATGGGTCCGGCGCTCAATCGGATAACGGAAACAGCAACGCCGGCGGCAACGGTAAAGGTTGATCATTCGATCTGTTTTTAACGCTTTCAACATAAATTCCTCCGTATCGACAAACCACAGGCCACGGCAATCGCCGTGGCCTGCGGTTTATGTATGATTAAATTCATCTTTAACGGTTTTGTTTTTTGTGTTATAATGCTAACTAAATCGGAAGTTCGGAAGGTTAGGGATCAATATGAAAAATCAAAATATGAAAGAATTCTGGCGCTGGATTAAATTCTTGTTGTTTTCGATCAGCGCGGGTTTGATTCAGATGGCGAGCTTTGCCTTTTTAAACGAGGTCGTACATCTGCGTTACTGGGGCAGTTACCTGATCGCGCTGGTATTATCCGTCATCTGGAATTTCACACTGAATCGCCATTTCACCTTTAAATCGGCGAACAACGTGCCGCTCGCGATGTTAAAAGTGTTCGGCTATTACTGTGTCTTTACGCCGCTCTCTACGATTTTCGGCGATTATCTCGTCGAAACTCTGCTTTGGAATGAATATCTCGTAACTTTTATCAATATGCTTGTAAACTTTGTGACCGAATTCCTGTTCCAGCGGTTTGTCGTTTTCCACGCCACCATCGACACCAACAAATTGGCCAACAAACAGGCCCAAAAAGAACAGGCTGAAACAGCCGAGGCCGAAATCTCGGAGTGAACACCCAACATTTTAATTAATGAAATCAAAACGTCGGAAATAAAACGGTTATCCGGCGTTTTACTTTTCCGAAAGATACAGCGCGCCCGGCTCAACCCAATAATAGACCTCATTCGTTGACCGGTTCAAAGAATATTCCGCGGAATTCAAGACCAATAAAGCATTGAACGAATCCGTCTCAAAGGCAATGCTCATATTGTCCAAAGTCCCGTCGACGGCGTTTTTTGCGTTCAGCCCGTATTGATCGATCAATCCATTAAAATAATCATCCAAACTCTGTTCAACCAGAACTTGATTGTTTAACGAAATACTGATTGAAGGGACTTTCGACTCCGACGTCATTACCCAGTCCACTTTATAATTGCCGTTGTTACCGGTGAATTGAATCGACTCCGTACCGTACTTTTGGAACCTGACAACCCAATCATAATCATGGATCGGCATCGCGGATGAGCTGAGAGAGAGATAGATGCCTTGGACCGGAATACCCGGCGTTTCAGAGTCTTGTGTTTCCTCCCAAGCCTGCTCGAAACCAAAGACCTCTTTAAAGCTGCGTTCATTAATTGCAACCGTATCCAACCATGACGGCAAATTTGCTTCATCTTGATATATCAGGTAATATACCGCGTCGGTGACGTCGATTTTGACCGATTCCTCGGGCTCCGTTTCTGCCGGAGTTAAGGTGTTTTCTGTCAGCATATTCTGGCTGACCAGCAGCTTTTCAAGCCGATTGATTTGAACCGTTACGGGAAGATCCTGATAACCGACGGCCGGCAAAATCGAGAAGATCGCCAAAGCACATGCCGTCAGCGCAACAAAGGCATGTGCGCGTTCTTTTTTCGTGAGAATCAAAAAAGATCCGATAAAGGCAAGCACCCAAAGCAGGATAAAGATATATTCGGTTGTCTTTAATCCGGTACTTATCAGCTGTTTGATCACAGCCCAGGCCTCGAACACCAAGATGATGAAAGAGGCGATCGGATAGACGATGCGGTAAACCTTGGCGAGGTTTGATTCGCTGCGGATCGTCATGGCGTGCAGCCATAAGCCGCCGACAGTGTATGCCGCCGCAATGGAATACAACTGGACAAATTCGACCTGCATGCCGGTCAAAACGGTTCGTCCCGTCCAAATGAGCAGCACGAGCGTCAAGGCCAGCACAATGGGAATCATGATATAAGAAAACAGAACCTCAATAAACCGCGGCTGACGCTGCGCCCCGTCCCGCTTCGGGTCCGCAACGCCTTTTGTAAAGTCCGGGAAATATCCGACAAACAGCGTATATCCGATTAACCCGGACAACGTGGCGATATACATATACACTTTTTCGCTCATGTCGCTGTAAATCAGATATTCGAATGCGGCGGCGATGCCGGATGCCCCGGCAAAGATGACAAGCCCGTAAATCAGGGAGATGAAGAAGGCCTTTTCGGCCATGAACAGAGACACGTCAAACGCTGTGCGGTCTTCCCGGAAACCCGCGAAAAGAATAAACAGGATTAAACCGATAAAAATCAACACAGCGATACGAATTTGAGCAATGTTGCTGATGACGACATAGCTGTTCGAAGTATTAATTTTTGAGAAAAAGTACAGGAGCAGAAAGGTCACGGCGGTCACAAGAACGCCGAAGAAATTGGCAAGTTTAAACGCTTTTTTGTCGCTGAATCGGCTGACAGCCAACACTGTGGCGGCCAAGCTGACGACAGCGCCGAGTGCAAACGACCAGTTCAAACAGTTGAACAAGAAATTATACGGTTCCTGCTGCTGCCAGTCAAGCTGGATTCGGATCATCATGACAATGGAGAAAGCCACCGCACAGCCGATGGAGACCGGATATCGTTTGAATGCTTTCAATGCACCCGCAAAAATCTGTATAACAGATCGGAATACTTTGTTCATTTGATATTCCTCCAATCAAAACCGCTCGTCATGTATCATTGAATGAATGTGAGAATTTCACCCTTTGCACAAATTTTCTCTGAATTACCGCCTCCGTCCGTCGTTATTTATATGAATTTTTATCTGTTTTTACAACGGT
The DNA here is from genome assembly GCA_035380125.1 of Oscillospiraceae bacterium. Classification (NCBI taxonomy): domain Bacteria; kingdom Bacillati; phylum Bacillota; class Clostridia; order Eubacteriales; family Oscillospiraceae; species Oscillospiraceae bacterium. The sequence goes on along the minus strand of DAOSWV010000012.1, from coordinate 34,394 downwards.
TTTTGCCCGGTTAAAACAAACCGTGCCATATTGAGTCCGGCGTCGGTGCCGGCGATATTATATGCCTGCTGCGTAAAATGACTCCGATCTTTCATCCAGTCGCGCAATTCAGCCAATTTCGTCGAGACCAAAACAGCGTCGGGGTTTTCGCGGCAGAGTTTCTCCTGCGCCGCGATGATCTCATCAAAGTCATCGGCATCGCTCCGATGTCCGATCTGAATCACAAAGCATTTTTCGATGCCCGCCATTTTCATGCGGTCTAAAATCGCATTAAAGCGCGTTATGTATTCCTCACCCGGCAGTCCTGCCCCGCCGTCCTGTTCTCCCTGGCACCAGACCATAAACCGGTGACGGACAATAAAACCGTTTCTGGCTAAAAACAGATCCGCCGCTTTCAACCTGGCTTTTGCGTCTTGAATCGGCGGTTTGTCGGGATGCCAGAAATCGGTGTTTGTGCCACCCATGCTGCACGACACCGCGACAATCGGGATATTCGTTAGAGAAAAATAGGCCTCGCACAATGCAGAAACCATTGAGCCGGACATCGCGTGGTCATCGACGCCGCTCTCGGGATTGCGTTCGTCGAGACCGAACGGCTCGACAATATCATGCAGCCAGTCCGGATCGCTGATTGCCCGGAATTCATAGCCGTGCCCGCTTTTACACACAACGCTCTCTGCGGCATTTCCCCGCCCCGACATATTCGACTGTCCCATAAAAATGACAAGGTCGACCGTTTGGTTTTGCTTCATCACAATCCCTCCTGTCCGCTTTCTGTAATTCTATTATAAAATGTAAAGCAATCCGATGTCAATGTTCGGATTCGTTTTTGGGATCTTTTTCTTTTTTTCGGGTCATATTTGTTTCGGTGTTTCTCCTACCGCAAGTTCTGTCTGCCCCATATAAAAATGATGGAGCCGACTATGTTTTCACTCTTAAATCAATCCAATCTGTATTAACGCTTGTTGTCATCCCGAAAAACGCCCCGATTCATCCATCTGGTGGGAGACAAACAAATAGGTGCCGCCGACATCTTTCAAAGTCAATACTTTATTCCCGTCGCAGTAAAAATTGTCGTTATAACAAAGGCGAATAAGGTTTCCCTCACGTTCCCCGCGCAAAAAATTGATTTGCATTAAATAGTTCGTATCCCCGTGTAAATTGTAATAGGAATCAAATTTTGCAGAATATGAAAATTCATCAAGCCCCAACCCGTAAGTCTGCGTAAGTCCGATCCCCATATAGGCCTTCAGAACCTCATCCATTTCTGATTTTTTGATTTTGGTGCAGGGACACGGAACTTCATCAATGCTGCAGGACATGCCGTTTGCTTTTAAAAAATCTGCGAGTTCATCGCCCTCTGCCCGATCAGTGACATTGATGCCATTATAGAAAAGCGCATATAAATCAATCTCTTCCGGCGTGTCGTACAATGAACTCAAAAATTGATTTCGAATATCGAAAGAATCGCGGTTAAAAAACGAATTACCGTTGAAAAACGCCAATTCTTCGCAGGACAATGTTATGACTTTCGGTTCTCCCGTTTCCGAGGAGGTTTGAATCCCGCAGCCTGCCCATAATGCCCATATGCACGTTAAAACGAGAATATAAATCAATTGTTTTTTCATATCGCTTCCTCCGATCGACCTTGTCTAGCGGAATCGTGTTTGCGCATTTCCATTATAATCCTTTTTTCGACCGAAAGCAAAGTTTATTTACCGTATGAAAATTTTATACGGATGTTTATAAGGTTTTTAATTTAATTCTTTTTTTGATCGCCCTTTTCTTCTTTGCTTTTCTTTTTCTCTGGTAAAAGCAAAGAGACCAACAATCCGAATACCGCGCCGTACGCCGTCGAGATATACGGATTCGAGGTGATGGCACAAGTTCCCGAAACGCAGCCCACGAAATAATAATACGCAAAGCCGCCTATGGCGCCTACGGCGGTCAAAACCAGTTTCAGCCAATGTTTTTTTAACATATTCATGCCCTCCGAATGATAAAGATATAATTTTATCATACGCGCAATCGCGCAAAACTCCGTGACTGTATCACAAAAGCAGGGCATTAAATAAACACCCTGCTTCAGCTTTTATTATTTTAATATTCAATCAATTCCGTGCGCAGCTGTTTGATTTTTTCTTCAATCGTCAGAATCACCCGCATGAATTCTTCGTCGGGTTTCCCGGTGGGATCGTCCAGACCCCAGTCCTCCCGGCGCTTTGCGGGCAGATAGGGACATTCGACGTTACAGCCCATTGTGACGACCACGTCAATCGGCGGCAATTCGGCGAGCAATTTCGAGCGCTGGGATTTTTCCATATCGATGCCGTATAGCTGCCGGATCAAGCGGACTGCATCGGTGTTGATGCGGTCTTTCACTTCCGTGCCTGCGGAATAACTCTCAAACGCGTCGGCGGCAAAGTGTTTCCCCAGCGCTTCGGCGATCTGGCTGCGGCAGGAATTGTGCACGCAGATAAACGCGACTTTGGGTTTCGGCATAAAACGCTCCTTTTCAGTCCTGATTGCGGTCATAGACCTCCTGCCGCTGTTCTTTATCGAGCGACTTTTCGGTGATCGCCGCGATGATCAGAATGCCGATGATGCTCAGTCCCAGACGAACCAACATAAATGTCGGGCCCATGCTGGCGGCTTCAAAGGTCAGCATCGGGATTTTGGTCGTCGACCAGGCTCCGACAAAGACGAACACGTTGAACAAACTGCTGCCCTTTTTCAACATCACACCGGCCACCGGAAACGCCGCATACAGCGGCCCCGCGGCGGCTGAGCCGAGGAAAAACGCCAACAACACGCCCTTGATTCCGGAGCCCTTGCCGGTGTATTTCATCATCGTCGCCCGGTCGACCCACACGTCGAGCAATCCGAGCAAGACAAAGATCGGCGGAATCACCGAGATCATTTCGATGATGTTCTGCTTGGTCAATTCGAGCGACTTTGCCCCGATGTCGGGGACGATCAAACCGATCACGACGTTGGCGGCGATCAACAGCAAGGGGATTCCGTACCGCTTTATCAATTTCTTCATCACAGCACCACCCCGATCACAACCGCCGCAATCAGCGAAAACACAAACGCGGAAATATTGCGGATAATCGCGGCCTTCTTCCCGAAGGTTTTGATCTCAAGCGGCAGAGTCACGATACCCACCATCATCAGCGTCGAGACAAACGCGGCGATCTGCATATACCCCGCGCCGTTTTTAAGCAGCGCGGCTGCCAGCGGAAACGCGACAAACCCGGGAATCAGCGTGATCGAGCCGATTAATGCCGCTCCGAGCACGCCCAAAACGCCGGAATCGGTTCCGAGCAGATCGGTGATCGTCTCGGGGCTTAAAACCGAAAACGCCAACCCGATGATGACCAAGATTACAAGAAGCTGCGGCAGGATGTTCTCAAACGCCTTCCATGCCTTTATCAATGCGGCTTTGGTCTTTTTCCGGTCTTTAAAAAAGGATACGGCGAGTCCCGCGCCCGCGAGCCCGTATAAAATATAGGTGAAGGGACTCATTTGAGCTCGATACAGTTCCCGCAGCAAAGACCGACGCAGAGACCGCAGCCGTTGCATTTGCTTTCATCGAGTTCCATGCGTGAGCCGAGTGGTTCCTCATCGTCTTCGACCCATGAAATCGCGCCTGTCGGGCATTCTTTCAGCGGTTTGCACATGCGCGGATCGGATGCGCATTTTTGCTTGTCAATCACTGCTTTCATATGTTTAACCCCTGACTTTTTTCAAAATCATAACAACTTCTTCGGGTTTCAGAACCTTGCCGTAAGAGACCACTTTGCCGTCGACCACCAGCGCCGGCGTGCTCATCACGCCGTAAGCCGCGATCTGTGCAAAATCGGTCACATGGTCAATCATGTCGTTCATTCCGAGCTGCGCAAGCGCCTCTTTTACGGCGGCTTCGAGCTGATTGCACTTGGCGCATCCGCTGCCCAGCACTTTCACACCCGAACCCTCGGTTTTTGCCTTCTCGGCTGCTGCCATGTTTTCCGCGTTGCAGTTTCCGCAGCAGCAACAGGAGGATGCCTTTTCTTCTTTGTTTTTCTTACCAAACAGTGCCATCATGTAATACCTCTTTCTGAATAATTATAGTGAAGCCACTTTTTTCTCGGGTTTTCTTTTTAAGAAAAATGAGGTTGCAATCCCTACGATCAACATCAAAACCGAAGCGATCAGATATATTTTATCAATCCCGTATGAACTGATGATTTTGGCGTTGACCGAAGTCCCTACCGCTCCGCCGACAAACATATTGAACGAAGCGACCGACATTGCCGTCCCCCGCATCTTCGGAAGAATTTCCTGCGCGGCGGACACCAAGGTGGACTGGAAGAATATAAAGGATATTCCGAAAAAGAAGAGGCCTGCACAGAGCAAATAAATATTGCTGCTTGCCGACAGGGCGAACAGTGCGATGAACCCGATCACGCCGGTCATGATAAAGTACAGCGCTCCCGTCTTTTTCCGAATCTTCGGGGCGATTCGGCCGCCGATGACGGTTCCGACGCCGAACAATGAGAGAATTAATCCGATTACCAATATTTCATATCCGGTGATCTGCTGAAGCAATTTCCCCGAATAGGTGAACGTTCCGAATACGCTGAACCCCACGAAAAAGATGGTCAAAACCAAACGCATGAATTTAAAATTGCTGAGCGGTTCTTTATAGGCGCTGATAAAGTTCAGCTTTGATACCACGGACGCGTCTTTCTCCAGCATTTTTAACATGAACAACGCCAAGATCAGTTCTCCGATGCCGTAAAAAATATAAACCAACCGCCATGAGCCGTAATATGCAAGAACGCCTCCCACCGCTGTTGCGGTAGCGCCGCCTAGGAACATAAGGCCCATGACCTTGCCTAACGCCTTATGCCGATTTTGGTCATCGAAACTTTGGCCGACGAGCGCCATGGTCACGGGGAATATACCCGCGCCGAAAGCGCCATTCACGGCTCTGAAGATGATCAATGACGGCAGATTATACGCAAACCCGCCCAGGATGCTGAAAACAGCGGTTCCCATCGCTGCGATATTGATGACTTTTGCTTTCCCGAATCGATCCGACAGGGGTCCGAAAATCAGGGTGAATGCGCCGAAAGCCAGCATATAGGCGGTAACCGAAATCGCAGCCGTCTCAACGCTCAAATTGAGATCTTTTGCGATATTCAGCAAAAGAGGAGCGGCGGCATAGTTGTCACCGTTGGCCAAAAAGGCCATAAAGCCTAACAACAAGAGCATTTTATTCTTCTTTTTATTATCCATTATCGTTCACCTTAAAATTTATTCTCACGTATCTCATACTTGCCGTACGGATAAGCGTCATTATTTTGCCCAAATACGGCTTGTGAAATGGGACGCCTCTTTATAACTCTTTCAACAACCGCAGCCGTCGCCGTCACGGCGGCAGCAGCTTCCCCCGCAACCACAGCCGTTCTCCGGTTTTGCGTAAGGCGGTTTCCATCTGGTGTCTTCGCCGACATAAGTGATTGCGCCGACCGGGCAGCGGTTTCCGCAGCCGTGGCAATGATCGATACATTCGTCGGGAGCGGTCACGACCGGCGACGGCGCTTTTTTGACGTCATACACACCGTGGGGACACGTTTTGACACAGGTTCCGCACTCCTGACAGATCACATAATCGACCACGGGATACCAAGTTTTTGCCATGATTTTTTCCTCCGTTTTTTATACGATTAAAGGTTGAAGCGCATTGAACAAATATCCCACAAGGATGATGCCTACGGTGCAGATGACGATGAAAAGCGCCAGCAGTTTGGGCTTGACCGCCTTGCGCAGCATGATCATCGACGGCAGCGACAATGTGGTGACTGCCATCATGAACGCCAAAATCGAACCGAGCTGTGCGCCTTTGTCAAACAACGCCTGCGCGATCGGGATCGTGCCGAAGATATCCGCGTACATCGGAACGCCGACCAGCGTCGCCAACACCACGCCGAACGGGTTTTTACTGCCCAATGCCGCGATCACCCACTCCTCGGGAATCCAATTGTGAATCACCGCACCGATGGCAACGCCGATCAGGATATACAAAATGACCTTCTTGAAGGTGGCGAACATCTGATCTTTGGCATAGATGATCCGGTCTCTGCGGGTCAGGTCGGGCGCGTCGATATCGACTTTTCCGGCTGCCAGAATAAACGGCTCGACGTGCTTTTCCATATGCAGTTTCTCGATGATTGTACCGCCGATCACCGCAATAATCAACCCGACAAGCACATAAATTACCGCAACTTTGAATCCGAAAATGCTCATCAACAGCACAAGCGACCCCAGATCGACCATCGGCGACGAGATCAGGAACGAAAAGGTCACGCCGACCGGCAGCCCCGCCGAGGTGAAACCGATGAACAGCGGGATCGAGGAACACGAACAAAACGGAGTGACCGTGCCGAGCAATGCCGCAATGGAATTCGCTCCGATTCCATGAAACCGGCCCAATATTTTTTTGCTGCGCTCCGGCGGAAAATGGCTCTGGATATAGCTGATGACAAAGATCAGCACGCACAGCAGAATCGTGATTTTGATGACGTCGTAAAGAAAAAACTGAATGCTGCCGACCCAACGATTTTCAAGGTCGAGCCCGAGCGCGGCAAGGCCATCGCCGATCAGCTCGTTCAGCCACTTCATTCCTAAAATCTGATACTGGAAAAAATCCCAGATCGCTTTTATTGTTTGCATAGGAAAAGCCTCTTCATATCAATTATTTTTGATGTATCGCCCAAAAGAAAAGCCATTGCCGTAATGGCTTTTTAACAGGCATTTTTACAGCTGCATGAACCGGAGCAATCCGCACAGGGCGTTGTTATCTCTTGCAGCAGCTTCAGCGCATCTCCGCTGCCCTGCTCGCAGATTTGATAGTGTGTCCACTTGCCGTCCTGACGGCTCTCGACAATGCCCGATTCGACCAGAACCTTCATATGGTACGAAATCGCCGATTGGCCCATATCGAGTTTGTCGATCAGCACGCAGGCGCATTTTTCGCCGCCGCGCAGCAGTTCCAGAATCCGCAGACGGTTTTCATCGCACAGGGCTTTGAATACCTTTGCCTGATGTTCATAATTATTGTCCAAAACATTCACCTCACATCAAAAATATTTGATGTGTCTTTATTATATGACCAAATTATTCACTTGTCAACACTTTATTAAATTTTACTTCCGAATTAACGATGGCAGTTAAGAGTGAAAAGTGATATTTACGAAAATCCCCCCTTGGGGGCACGAAATGCCGGGGTGGTTAATGTAATCCGTTTTGCGCAGCAAAACACCGCAACTGCCCACTGTGAACTGCCCACTGCCAACTTTACCTTTTTCACTTTGCATTTATAAATTTATTTTATATCCGCCTTATTGGAAAACCCGCGGCTCTCCCAATACCCGCGATATTCCGTATCGTCGGACAATGTGATGTGATTGACCCAGCGCGCCCACTTATAGCCCCGCTTGGCTTCGGCCACCACGATGAACGGATAGCCCATCTCGGGCGGCAAATCCAGTCCGTTGGCTTCGTAGGCCAAAATCAGTTGATTGGACAGCACATAGTCCAACGACAATGAAGTGGTATAGCCGTCCACCGCTTCGAAAATCACCGTATTTGCGGTCGATTTTGCTCCCGCCAGATCGATCAGATCGGCGAGCAATGAGCCGCGCCATAAAATCGTGGCGTCCCAGCCCTCGACACAGTGAAGCGTCACCAGCCGCTGATAATCCGTCAATGCGCGCACCTGTTCGATATTCAGTTCAACGGTTTGATCGACCAAGCCGTCGATGGTCAGGACAAAGCTCTCAGGGTCGACATACTGCACCCCTTTGATGGAATTATCTCTCGGCCCGATCGCGGGGTCCAGACGTGTGCCTTGATAATCGGTGATCTCGTTTTCGCGGTATCGGCTCAGGGTCGCGGAAGTGACCGCGTCCACCGAAGTCACGGAAGCCGCCGAAGACGCCTCGCTGCTCTCGGGCAAGCTGCTCGGTTCCTGCTCGGATTCGGGTTCCGACTCCGATTCGGATGAAGCGCTCTCCGCCTGCGAGGACGTTTCGCCGATCGATGAAGTTTGGCTTGAAATCAAGGTTGCCGAACTGATCGCGTCGGGGTTTTGCGAACTTGCGGCTGCGCAGCCGTTTAAAAGTATGATGAAAGCCAATATAAAAATCCCGTAACGTTTCATAAAAACCTCCGTTCCCGGTTCGCCTGCAATATGCAGGTTCCTGCAAAATGCAGTTGTTTTAATATTATCAAATTTAATACTCACAATCGGTGAGTTTATCACCTTGTTTGTCTCTAAAATAATGCAGCCGCACGATTGTTTCATGCGGCTGCATTAAAATTTTCGGCAGTGTCACTTTACACTTTTAACTGCAAACTGTTAACTTGCCTTTATGGAACTTATCTGTAATACTGCGCCTGTGCACATTTTGTCATTCTGAGCGTAGCGCGCCAAAATAGGCGCGTTTGAAGTTCTGAAGAATCTCGTTCCCATAAAATCTGCGGCAACCGGTTATTTATAATACTGTGCCTGCGCGTTCCAGAGTTCGCTGTATTTCCCTTTTTCATCGGCCAGCAATTCGTTATGACTGCCGCGCTGTACCAACTGACCCTCGTCGAATACTGCGATATCATCGCAGAAGCGGCAGGATGAGAGCCGGTGGGAGATGAACACCGCCGTCTTATCGCCGACCAACGTATTGAACTTGGAATAAACCTCGTATTCGGCGACCGGGTCGAGCGCGGCGGTCGGTTCGTCGAGAATGACGAACGGCGCATCCTTGTAGAGCGCCCGAGCCAGTGCGATTTTTTGCGCCTCGCCGCCCGAAATCTGCACGCCGTCTTTGTCGAAATCCTTATAAAGCGGCGTGTCAAGCCCGTGTTCCAACTCCGAGAGCCGCTGGCTGAATCCCGCTTCATTAAGGCATTTTTCGGCCTTTGCAGCGTCGTAGTTCTTGGCCACCGCGACATTCTGACCGAGCGGAAACGCAAGCAGCTTGAAGTCCTGAAACACGACCGAGAAGATGTCCATATACTCTTTATAGTCGTATTTTCGGATATTGAAATCGTTCAGATAAATTTCACCCTCGGTTGGGTCATAGAGTCTGCAAAGCAGCTTGATAAAGGTGGTTTTGCCGCTGCCGTTCATGCCGACGATGGCGAGACGTTCGCCGATGCGAAATTTCAAATTGACATGCCGCAACGCCCAGACATCGGTATTGGGATATTTGAACGAGACGTCGCGGAATTCGATCTCATATTTGAAATCATCCCGCTTTTCAACCGACAGTGATCCCTGATACATCTTATTCGGAATATCAAAAAACCTGAAGGTATCGGCCAGAAAGGCGTTGTTACCAACCAGTTCGACCCACAGATTGACGAACTGCCCGATACCCGCGGTTAAGCTTGCAATTGCTCCGACATACATCAGCACATTGCCGACGCCAAACGCCCCACCGAGGGCTTTTAAGGCGACGAACGCATACACCGCGCCGCTCATTAAATAGGTGACGGCATTACTCGTGCCTTGCCATCCGGCCATTTTTTTAATAACATCCCGAAAGGTTGTGCTCCAATATCCGGCCGGATAAATACGCCCGTCGGCGGCAAATGCATCCTGCTGATAAATACGGACATCCATCGCCCTTTCCGAACTGCTCAATCCTCCCCTTCCTCCGTAAAAGAAAAATAAACGATTGCCCATTCGGGCCTTAGGCGCTTGTTTGGCAAAAGCGTCGTTGGCCTTTGCGGAAAGCATCGGCGGTATCATTACGGCAATTGCCAGTACAGTAAATACTGCCGCAAGCAGCCACGGTGAGTTCATAAACGCCAAATCGCCGCTCTCGGGTACCTTCAGCGTGAACAGTGTAATCACGAGCGCGACCGAACAGATGATCTTGACTGCGCCGGTGGTCAGTTGACTGAACATACCGGTCATACGCGAAAGCCCCTTAGCGCCCCAATTGCGGTTTTGGTAGATCGTTGAAAGCAACTGATGAACCTCGGCATCTTCGACATCACAAAAATCCATGTCAAACAATTTACCTGAATAAGCGCTGTTCATTTGCTCCCAAAAAATCGAATGCAGGTAGTTTGTCCACCGCTGCGCGGCATCTTTTGCCAATAGTAAAACTGCGTTTACCCCAACTGTAATGATCGCCAAACGGATCAATGTTTGAGTATCTCTCGTTCCGGCCAACTCGTTTAAAATCAATGCCGACAAGTAGAGATTCGGAAAAACAATCAGCGCGTCGAACAGGCCGGACAGAAATTTGCTGAACGCCAACGGCTTTCCGCTGATTGTGCGGGTCATTTTCATCCCCCGCAGAATCATTCGGAGATTTTCGATAAAACTGCGCTTATTTTCGTCTTTTTTCTTCATTTTCATATCATTACCTCAACCGCTTCGAGATTTTCTTTGTAATACCGGCTCTGGATGCCGAATAACTCAGCGTATTTCTTTCCCTTTTGAATTAATTCATCATGTGTTCCCGTCTCGGCAATCACGCCGTTTTCCAAAAAGACAATCCGATCACAAAAGCGGGTCGAAGCCAGACGGTGCGAGATAAACAGCGAAGTCCTGCCGGCGGTCAGGTCGTTGTATTTTTGATAGATGTCGCTCTCGGCGATCGGGTCGAGAGCCGCAGTCGGTTCGTCCAATACCACAACCGGTGCGTTTTTATAAAGCGCCCGTGCCAACATCAGGCGCTGGGTCTCCCCGCCGGAGAGCTCCACCGCATCCTCGTGCACGGTTTTATAAAGCAGCGAATTCCATCCGTGGGGCAGTGAATCAATCTTTTTTTCGAGATTGGCTAGTTTTAAGCATTCCCGCGCCCTTGTCTCGTCGATGTTGTCCAGCGACTGTGTGATATTTTGCAGCACCGACAGCGGCATAATCGAAAACTCCTGAAACACCGCGCAAAACAGCGCGTAATACTCGTTGCGGTTAAAGTCCTTCACATTGATACCGTTGAGTAAAACCTCACCCTCGGTCGGGTCATAAAGCCCGCAAAGCAGCTTGACCAGCGTGGTCTTGCCCGCACCGTTCAATCCGACCAACGCCAATTTCTCTCCGGCTCTGATTGTCAGCGAGAGATTTTTAATTGTATCCTCCTTGGCTTGGGGATAACGGTAAGTGACATTGCGCAGTTCGAATTCGTATTTCCCGTCGAGTGTGTTCTTCAACTCCGCGCCACTGCCGAAATTGAATTTCTCGGGGTATTCGAGAAATACCCGGACATGATCGACGTCAAGCATATCCCGATGCAGCTTTTCGAACCCGCTCATGATCCCCGAAAAATAATTCGCAAAGCCGCTGATTGCCGCGAAAACCAACACAAACTCGGAGACCGCCATCCCTTTGGTCAACGCGATATAGATCAGCCACCCGTAGGCAAGGCCTTCGCGCAGCAGCGACATCAGGCAGTTGACCCCGTCGGCGGCAAGCTCCCTCCAATTGCAGCGCTGTTCCCAGTCGAGGCAGATTTTTTCGAAATCGCGCATAATTTCCCTGAGCCACCGAGCCGCGCCGAAGATGCGTATATCTTTAGCAACCTGATACTCACTGCCGATCGTGCAGATATACCACAGTTTTTCCCGGTTTTTCCTGAAGTCGTCTTCATGGGCATACTTCCAGTCATCGGTCTTTTTACGTACGATCAGGCTCACTACGGTGGTCAATGCGACAACAGACAGTATGATCGGACTGACTTTGGTCAATACCAATAAAAAGATCACAAATCCGCCGAGAGAGATGGCCAGGCGATACATCGTTCTGTAACCCGCTTCGGTGCCTTGCCCGTTTGCACATGTCGCCTGCTCCGCCTTGCCGAATTTTAAGCGGAAATCCGGATTTTCGATATTTTCATAGCTTGTCCGCAATGCTTTTAACACGTCTTTTTTGCTCAGATTCGACCGGCAGGCAACGACCTCGTTGAAAAAATATGTCGAGGCCCATGCGTTCAGAGCCTTTACGATCACGATGGCAGCCGTGAATAACCCGATGATAATCAATAACTGCCCGGCCGTTTGGCGTTGTTCCAGCCCCGCGATGACACATTTGGGCAAGAATAATCCGGCGGTCGAATAACCGAGGTCGGCAATAATAAACGCCGCCATCAGCCATAAAACAATCGGGTTCACTTTTGCCGCATTCCCTAACAGATACCCGGCGTTTTGAAACATATTGTACTTCGGTTTTGTTTTCTGTTCTTTTTTCTTTTTTTCCGCTTTTTCGCTCAAAAGGACTCATCCCCTTTCCGAGTTGAGGATAACATATCATCAAAATAAAAACGCATTTTGGGGACGAAATGCGGATTGGGGGGATGAAATGCGAAAATCAGTGAACAGTTGACAGTTAAATGTGTACAGTGACATACCCGGAAAATTCATGATAACGAAACTCTTCGCTATGCTCGGGATGACAACCGCACTGGAATTTCACTTTAAACTTTATCTTTACACTTTACACTTGCGCAGGCAAAAGCACTTCCGTCGAAAAAGCCTCGTCTTCGCTGGCGCGGGTGATATAACCCCCGTACTTTTTCACGATCGTATCGACGCGCGAGAGCCCGAAACCGTGCCCAGCGCCCTTTGAGGTCAGAAACCGGTCGGCAAGTTTTGCCTTTTTCTTTCCGGCGGCGGTATTGGAGACCGACAGATAGAGATAACTCCCCTTCATCGTGATATAAATACGGATCAGCCGCTTCTCTTCCGGCAGCTGCGAACAGGCCTCGATGGCGTTGTCGAGTAGATTCCCCAAAATCACACTCAGATCCAGTTCGTTGACCGACAGATTGACCGGCACGGCGGCATCGGCTTTGACCGTGATTTTTTGATTCTTCGCCAGCGAGAGTTTGCTGTTCAAAATCGCGTCGGTCATGCGGTTGCCGGTCTTCAGCACGGTCTCGACGTTGGTCAGATCGTCGTCGAGCATATCGAGATACTGATTGACATCATCATATTCGTTTCGGCTCATGTGGGCCTTCAACGTTTGAATGTGGTGGCGGTAGTCGTGCCGCCAGCCGCGCATGGTGCGGTACATATTCTCGACCTCGGCGTAATATTGCTTCACCAGCCCGTTTTGGTAGGCGGCAATGCGTTTGTCAATCCACTTTTGAAACAGCATAAAGTTCCTCACTTCGTTTTCAATCGCTTGACGACTTCATAGACGGCTTTGCGGTTTTCAGGGCACACCGTGTTCTCGTTGAAAAACAACACGCCTTTAAGCCGTTTGTCCTTTTCGCGATATTCTTCAATCCAATCCCCGAATCGCCCGATCAGTTCCGGCGTCTTGGGCCAAATCGAATAGTTATTCAACGCCTTGCTGCGCACGCAGGTCTGCAAGATCATATCGTTGGGCGCCAATTTGTCAAGTAATGCGTCAAACTGATTCTTTGTCGTCTCAAAATGCGCGATATGCGGCATCACCATATCGATGAAAGCGCTTTTTAAACGCGTGGGATCATGACCCCAGCCCTCCGCGCAGGAGGAATGCAGAAAGACCTGCGTACCCGGTTTGATCGCTTTGAGCTTCTCGTTTAACTCTTTCATCTTTGCCGTAATCACATCGATTTTCCACCGGTCGAAAAGAATATCCCCGTCTGAAAAATCATGAATATCCGCTCCGATATCGGCTTTGAAGCGTTCGGCACAGTCCTTACAATAACACGAACCCGGCGCGAAACTGAGGCGCTCATAACCTATGGACGTTACATTCGCATGATTATAAAAACGCAGTAAATCCATCATTTCGCGCTGTTCCAAATCCCATACTTCGCCGCAGGTCGGGCAGAACAGCCACGGGCAGGGTTCACCGGTTTTCAATTGCTGTTCGGCGGCATTCGGAAACGACATGCGAACTTTCTCGGGGTTATAAATCGCCAGATTTGAAAACAGCTGTATGGCGATATTTAGCTGTTCGGCTTCGGCAATCACTTTCGAGACGAACTCGGTCTTTTTATCGGCGTTGCGGCAATTTTTGTCCCGCAGGCATTCGAGCTTTTCGTCCTGCACCGGCCAGCAAAAACCGTCGTGACCCGGATCGAAACGAGCGTAGCCGACCATCATCAGGCTCAGGCAGTTCATGCCGTGTTCCGCCATCTCGTCCAGCAGCCGCAGCATATGCGGTAAATCGTTTCCCTCGGGCGTCGGGGTCTCATAGGAAATGCCGACCTGCCAACCCAAAATCATATCCGTTGCCCCTTTCACAGCCGGCTCATCAGCGCGCGGTTGAGTTCGTCGTACAGGTTTCGCGCCAGCGGAATTTCGACGAGCGGCGCGCCGGGTTTCTCCGTTAAAAACACAGCGGTTTTCGTAACTTTTCGCACATACCGTAATCCCGCGATAAACGAGCGCCCGCATTTGAAAAAGGTCTCGTCGAGTTCCTTTTCGATCCCCGCGAGCGTGGACTTTACACGGAATACACCCTCAGCGGAATGGATTTCGACATAGTTCAGCGCGGCTTCGAGATAGACGATGTCGGCAAGCGGAACCCGCACGGTCTGGCCGCCGCTGTTTGCAACCAGCGCTTTCTGCCGGTAACGCAGATTCTCCACCGCACGGTTCAAAACGGGAAAGAGCTTTTCGGGCGTCGCCGGTTTGAGCAGATAGTGTAGCGCCGAAACCTCATAGCCGTCGCCGATGTATTCGTAATACCCCGTGACAAATACGATCTGGACAGTGCGGTTTTCTTTTCGAATTTCTTTTGCCAGCGTCACGCCGTCCATCTTGCCCATCTCGACGTCGAGCAGCAAAATATCAAAACCCCTGTCCTCGGAATAGGCGAACAAAAACGCCTCCGCGCTCTCGAAAGCGCAAAGCTGTATCACCTCTCCGACGCCTTTTGCCCAATCGCTCACCGACGCCGAGAGATATTCGATCTGTTTCTTGTCGTCGTCCACAATCGCAATTTTCATCGTTTTCGCTCCGAAAGGTTCATATTGTCGAATTATACCATATTTGCGGGCAAAAGGAAACCATGCCGCTCTCTTGCTTTTCCGATACCCATGTGTTAAAATTTTCACAGATATTTCAATGGAGGGCTCATCTATGCAGACGGTCTCGCTCAACGGAAAATGGACGCTTCTCTGGAACAAAGAAAAGGATTTCGACCTCTCCGCGCCGAAAAACTCCTGCCCGGCGGCGGTGCCCGGCAATGCCGAACTCGATCTCGCGGCGGCGGGATTTCTGCCGACAGACCTCTATTTCGGCATGAACATCACCGCGCTCAAAGAACTCGAGGACTGCACTTTTTGTTATACGAAAAACTTTGATCATCCCGGGTTCAAAGGGTCGGCGATTCTGCACTTCTCCGGTGTGGACTGTTTGGCGGAATATTATCTGAACGGTGAAAAATTCGGCGAGAGCGACAACTCGTTTATCGAATATGAATTTGATATCACCGGTTTGCTGAAACCGCACAACACGCTTGCAGTCGTGCTGCACAGCCCGATTTTAGCTGCTTATCAAGAGACCCCCGATGCATTTATGACCCGCAACACCGTCCCGCTCAACCACGATTCGGTGTTTGTGCGCAAGCCGCCGCACGAGTTCGGCTGGGATATCATGCCGCGCGCGGTGACGTTTGGCTTGTATAAAGACGTCTATCTGTACGAAAAACCCGCATTCTCGGTCACCGAAGTCGCTTTCGACGTCTTAAAGCTGACCGCCGACGCCGCCGAACTCGATTTCTCGGTGATGACCGACCTCGGCTTTGAACAGATCAAATCCGGTTCACGCGTTGAAATCACCGGCACCTGCGGTGAGAGCAAATTTACCGTGACCGAAAAGTTGTATTATAAAGATGCGCTTGTCCGCGTGAAAATACCTTCGCCGAAAGTGTGGTGGCCGCGTGATTACGGCGACCAAAACCTCTACGGCGTAACCGTAACCATTTTCGTCGGCAATGAAATTGTTGCCTCCGAAACGCTCAAGATCGGCATCCGGACCGTGGAACTTGTCCGCACCGAAGTCACCGACGGGCAAAACGGCAAGTTCGAGTTTCTCATTAACGGACGGCGCATTATCTGCAAGGGTACCAACTGGGTGCCGCTTGACGCATTCCACAGCCAAGATAAAGATCGTTATGAAAAAGCGCTTGACCTGCTTTACGACATCGGGTGCAACATGGTGCGCTGTTGGGGCGGAAACCTCTATCCCGAGGACTGTTTCTTCGATTTCTGCGACGAACACGGGATTCTGATCTGGCAGGATTTCGCAATGGCCTGCCACGCCTACCCGCAGGGCGAAAAATTCTGCAAAACCCTCTCCGAAGAGGCCGCTTTTATCATCAAAAAGTTCCGCAACCACCCGTCGCTGGTGCTTTGGGCGGGCGACAACGAGGTCGATGCGATTTTATATCAAAACCACACCCTACCCTCGCTGAACATCCTGACCCGAAAGGTGCTGCCCGAGGCCGTCAAGCTGAACGATTACAACCGTCCCTACCTGCCCAGTTCGCCCTATATCTGCGATGAACTGGCTGAAGCGCAGCGCGATGACCTCTTGCCCGAATTCCACCTCTGGGGTCCGCGCGACTATTTCAAGAGCAGTTTCTACACCACCGCCAAAGCGCATTTTTTCAGCGAAACCGGCTATCACGGCTGTCCGGGCAAAAAATCGCTCGAAAAATTCATCTCGCCCGAAAAGTTGTGGCCGTATACAAACAACAGCGAGTGGAATTTACATTCGTCCGATCAGCGCGACAACGACTACCGCGTGCTGCTGATGGAAAAGCAGATCCGGCAGCTCTTCGGCGAAGTGCCGGATAACCTCGACGACTACACCTTTGCCTCGCAGGTTTCGCAGGCCGAGGCCAAGAAGTTTTTTATTGAGAACGTCCGCACCCAAAAACCGGTCAAAACCGGCATTCTGTGGTGGAACCTGCTCGATGGATGGCCCCAGATGTCCGACGCCGTGGTCGACTGGTATTTTGAAAAAAAGCTGGCTTACGATTACATCAAGCGTTCACAGGCACCGTTTTGCGTCATGATCGGCGCGATGGAAAACTGGCATCTGCCGGTCATTGCGGTCAACGATACCCTCAAACCGCTCTCCGGCGAAGTGAGGGTCTGCGGCGAAAACGGCAAACCGCTGTTTGAACGAGAATTTGCGCTTCCCGCCGACGGATATTCGGTGCTTGAACGCATTCCGGCGATGTACAGCGACAAAGCATTGTTTTTGATCGAATGGCGTACCGAAAACGGACGCGGCTCCAATCACTTTGTCACAGGAGCGCCGCCGCTGTCATTGAATCAATACAAGGATTGGTATGAAAAGATCACCGCTTTTTCAAGTTTGAAATAAATCGATCTCTCTTCGAAAGGATGATTATTGATGCGTATCGGTGAATTTACCGATTCCTTTTTGCCGATTGCGGACGGCGTCGGCAGAGTCGTGCTGGGTTATGCCCAGACTCTGGGCAGCAAAGGACATGACTGCTATGTGATTACACCCATGGGCGACACCGGCTGCCGTGGGAAATATCCGTTTGAAATCGTCGATTTTTCAGGAATGCCACTGCCCCAAATGCCGCAGTATCGCGCAGGCATGCCGCTGCTCGACCAGCATTACCATAACCGCATGGATATGATTGAGTTCGATATCGTCCATGTCCACAGTCCCTTCACCGCCGGGCAGGAGGGTCTGCGCATAGCCAAAAAACAGAGCGTTCCGCTGGTCGGCACCTTCCACTCCAAATACTATGACGACTTTCTGCAGGTCACCAAGCAAGAGGTTATCGCCGACGTCGGCGTTAAATACGTCGTGGCTTTTTACGAAAAGTGCGACGAGGTCTGGGCGGTCAGTGAAGCCAGTGCCGAAACGCTCAAAAGTTACGGCTATTCCCGCGACGTGATTGTCATGCCCAACGGCACCGATGTGCGCAAACCCGTTCTAAGTGAGAAAGAAAAGGCGCTGCAGCAGTATTCCCCCCACGGCGATCCGATTTTACTGTTCGTCGGTCAACTCAACTGGAAAAAGAACATTCTGCACATTCTCGAGGCGGCTGCTTCGCTCAAAAAGAGCGGCCTAAAATTCCGACTTGTATTGGCCGGACAGGGTCCGCACCGCAGCGAAATCGAGAAAAAGTGCAAAGAACTTGAAATTGACGATCTCACGATACTGCCGGGTCATATCCTGGATACAGCCAAGCTGGACGGCTTATATCAAGCGGCATCGCTGTTTGTGTTCCCGTCGATTTACGACAATGCGCCGATGGTCATTCGGGAGGCGGCCGCGATGGGCACGGCTTCGCTCGTGACCCGGGGATCCAGCAGCGCCGAAAACATCGTCGAAAACGAAAACGGACTGCTCTCCGTTGACAACTCAATGGCGTTGGCACGAACCATTGAGGATGCACTGAAAAATCCGAAAAAGCTGGCGGAACTCGGCAAAAACGCCCAAAAGACCATCCCGGTCTCCTGGGATGAATTGCTCGACACCGTTTTGGAGCGTTATCAGCGATTGATCGGATTGTATTTATAACAATGCATAACACCGCAAACGGCAACGGCCAAACGGAATTTCCCGCACGGAAACAAATTCGATTGCAGGGATATGATTATGCCTCATGCGGCGCTTATTTTTGCACAATTTGCATATCAGACCGCACTATTGTTTTATGGGATAATGTAGGGGCGGATAGTATCCGCCCGAATGAACAGCCGCTGTTATCTAAATACGGAACCATCGTTGATACAGCAATCAATAATATTTCTCAATACTACCCCCATATTATAATAGACAAATATTGCATCATGCCTAATCATGTTCATTTGATGATTTTTATATTGCCGGATGAAAACGGGCGGATGATATCCGCCCCTACATTATCAACTATAATCGGACAAATGAAACGTTGGGTGACCAAACAAATCGGGTTTTCAATTTGGCAAAAATCGTTCAATGATCGAATTATCCGCAATGAACAAGGATACCGGGAAGCATGGAAATACATCGACGAAAATCCGTTAAAATGGGTCCTCGATCAATATTATTGTGAATGAATTTGCGTCAGTCAGTTGATTTGAAAGCGAATTGAATATTCGGTATTGATCTCCGGCGTGATTCGCACACGATACAGACAATCGCGCACCCAGTCCTTTTTTAACGCCTCGTCGGTCAATTCCTGCCGGTCGAGTTCGACTTTTACCGGGCTGTCGGCTGTCAGTTTGTGTCCGTTTAATTTAAAGCCGTTTTCAATCAATTCGGGTTTGTCGCGCAGCACAAAGTTCCAGCAGACCTCGGTCGGCTTTTCACAAGTGATATGGTCTTTCACAATCAGAATATCCCCGATAAGCGACCATTCGCGGGTACAGGTTTTAACGCCCGTACCCTGTTCATACGCGGTTTTATAACTGACGGATGCGGTCATTTGCTCTTCGTCAAACGTGAATTTGTCGGCTTTATATTCCGCGCCGTTGTGCTGCATATGCCCGCCGATCTCGGGGAGGTTATGCCAGCTGGACTGCATCGTCCAGATTTTATAGCGGTTTTCGTTGAACGTGTCGCGGGTATAGGTGCCGACGCCGGGATCGATCAAAAACGGCTCCTCGTCGAAATAGACAATGAAGCTGCCTACGTCATTGTGATTGTGGCTCTCGTTGTTATGCCCACCCTTGAATGCGGTATAGAGTTTTGCGCTGCGCATCACGCCGACCTGCATGCCGTCGTAGTTGGCGGTTTTCGGCGGGATGTAATCAACGCGCGGTTCGACGTGCTGAACGAAGTTTTTAACAATCCGGTGCGGGAAAAAGTTTAAATTTCCCTCGGTGATCACGGTCTCGTTGTCGAGATACCCAGCGGCGAAATTTTTCAGCCGATCGCTGCCGACGCGTTTCCCGTAACGATAGACAATCCCGAGATCGAACGAATGCAGCTGGTAATGTGCATCGGCAAACGTCACATACTTCCTGCCGCCGATGTTCATATTCATGATATACTCGCCGACTTTACGGGTGAACTCATGTCCGAAAATATCGATATCGCCGCCGGTCATATCATAGAGCTGTTCGAGCGCATCAAACCAAGCCGCACCCGCCGCGTTCCAATAGCCCGCGCCTTCGTCGCAGCCGCCGTCGTCGTTATAAGTCGCGGTGAAAATATCGAGAAACTCCAACGAGCGTTTGACCACGGCCTCGCGCACCGCAAGGTCTTTGACCATCAGCGCCGTCACCGACAGCACATTCGAAACGATCCAAGGAACCCAGTTATTCACAAAATCAGTGATCCAGCGCATCGTATAAGTCAGGTACGGCTTGATGATGCGCCGATTGACTTCATACGCGATCCGCTCCCGAATGATATCCGGTATCTCCGCATCGATGCGGTCTCCGACCAAAAGCATCACCCACGCCAGTGTTGCGGCGGTGGCCGCGCTGAACAGATCGACAGCCACAATATCGTCGCCGAACGCATCCGGGATCGGTTTTCCCAGAGATGTCTGATCTTTTGCCACGTTATGTGCCGAGATAACCCAGCTGGTTTCTTCGCAGACGGCCCAGATCAAATCGATGATCTCGGTGATGTACTTGCCTTTTCCCTCACAAAATTCCCCGAGCGCAAGCGCGAACAGCCGCTGCCGACGCGGGAAATAGGCGTTTTGGAAATTGGAACGGTTGCCGTTTTGAGAAAATTCCCGATACAGCGAGAGCGGCAAAACCGGAATGCTCTGCCCTGCAATCTGCTGCGCCTGCTCGATCAGGATTTTTTGTTTCGCCGCGGGAATATCGGCAGGGCCTTTGTTTAAATCCAAAAACGGCTTATAGTCCTCAAAAGGCAGCACCCGATATTTGATATCCTTAAAAAATTCCATGGTTCAAGTTCTCCTGCTTTTTTGACCGGCACAAATACATCTATTCAATTTCAAACGAAACCGAATATTCGGCCTTCTTCTCCGGTGTGATTTTGACACGGTAAAGGTATTCACGCTCCCAGGAGTTGCTCAAAAGTCCGTCACCTAAAGCGGGCGCGGCTTCGATGCTGATTCCGGCGGGACAATTAACGGTGAGTTTATGGCCGTCCAAAGCAAATCCGTTTTCAATAATTTCCGGTTTATCCGGTACCATGAAAACCCAGCAAACCTCATTCGGTTCGGAACAGGCAATGTGATCGCGTATCGTGATTTTGTTCCCATGCAGACCGAATTCGCGGGTGCAGGTTTTGACATCCGTACCCGCTTCGTAGGCACCGGCATAGCTCACTTTTGCGGTCATGGTGTTGTCGTCGAAACTGAAAGAATCGGCTTTGTATTCCCTGCCCTGATGCTGGGAATGCCCGCCGATCTGCGGCACGTTATGCCACCCCGACTGCATAAACCAGTGGCCATAGCGCCGTTTCGGGTCAAACGTCGCAGCGGTGTAGGTGTCCACACCCGCGTCGATCATCCACGGTTTATTCTCGAAATAAACCACAAAGTTACCGATATCGTTGTGGTTATGGCTCTCGTCGTTATGGCCGCCTTTGATGGCGGTATACACCGTATCGCCGCGCATGACCGCAACCTGAAGACCGTCGAAATAATGCGTTTTCGGCGGGGTGTAATCGTTCTTTTGTGCAATATCGCCCGAAACCAGCGTTCTGATGTTTCGATACGTCAGCGACGTGGGAGATCCCAGCAAGAGCCGGTTATCGATATACTTTGCCGCAAAATCCTGCAGGGCCTGACTGTGTACGCGGCTGCCGAAATGATGGATAAAGGCATAATTCGCTTTGATTTTCACGGATGCGTCGGCAAAGTTGACAAAATATTTTCCGTCTACGCTGACATGCATGAGATATTCCCCGACTCTGCGGCAAAAGTCATTGTCAAAAAAGTCGATATCTCCACCTGTTAAGTCATATAAAAGCTCCAGTGAGTCAAACCATGACGCGCCTGCCATGCCCCAATATCCCGGACCCTCGTCGCAGCCGCCGTCGTCGTGATAGGTCTCGGTGAAAATGTCGAGAAAATCCATCGAGCGCCGAACCAATGCCTCGCGCGTCGGCTGATCTTTGACCATGAGCGCGGTGATCGTGAGCATATGCGAGACGATATACGGATCCCAATTGTTGACGAAATGGGTGATCCAGCGCATTTCATATTTCAAATAGGGTTTGATGATTCTGCGGTTGAGTTCGAACATCAGCCGGTCATGGATGATATCCGGGATTTCCTTTTCAATTCTGTCTCCCAACAGGTGCCAGACCCACGAAAGCGCCGAAGCGATCGCGACGCTGCCCAAATCGACAAAAACAATGTCGTCGCCGAACTGATCCAAAAGCGGCTTGGTTCGGAACGAAAAATCTTTTGAGACATTGTGCGCCGGCATGACCCATGTGGTCTCTTCACAGGTCGCCCAAATCAAATCGATAATTTCGTTTAAAAATCGGCCTTTTTTCTCGATATACTCCGCCATCGCCAGATTGGCAAGCCGGTTGCGGCGCTGCGCACTGAGGTCTTGATATCTCGTCCGATTGCCGTTGTTGTAATAATCGCAGTATATTGAAGCGGGCAAAACGGGGATCACATCCGAAGTCAATTCCTCCGCCCGTTTGATGTACGTTTGATGCATCCATTCGGGAATATCCCCCGGGTTCTTTTGGATATCCGAAAAAATCTTTACCTCTTGAAAGGGCAATACACGGTATTTTACATCGTCGAAAAATCTCATGACCATGACCTCCTTGCACAGATTCCCTGGTGTTCGATCCGGTTTTATAAAATAACGGGATTGAACCTCCGTATCTCATCTGAATAGAATCACGTCGGGCTTGATATATTTCGCCAGCGCTTCCAGATAATAATAGTCGCCGAAAATCGTACCCTCGGGCGTCGGAACTCTCTTCCAATGGCAGATGCCGTCGCTGAGCAGCGCGGTGGATTCTTCGCCCTGCGCGGTGGTGTAATTGTCAATCAGCGAACAGATCAGCGCTTTCGCGGCGGCTTGATACAATTCATAGTTTTCGAACTCGGGTTTTGCCCGCATCAGACCACACGCCGCGATTGCGGAAGCGGAGGTGTCACGCGGATGCCCGCTGCCGTCAGTGAAAATCAAATCCCAATAGGCGATCAAATCGGACGGTGATCTGTTTAAAAACACATTGGTGACCGAATACCAATACGGGAGCTTGGAATAGTCGCCCATCCGCTCAAAATCCATCATCAGCCCGTAGACCGCCCAGCTCTGGCCGCGCGCCCAGCAGGAATCGTCGGCATAACCCTGCGCCGTCACGCCTTTTGCTCTTGCGCCCGTTTCGGGATCGAAGAAAAAGGTGTGGAATGTCGTTCCGTCGGGGCGGATGATCGTCTCCAAAGTGGTATCAAGGTGGATTTTTGCGATCTCGGTATAGCGCTGTTTGCCCGTCTGTTCGGTCGCCCAAAACAACAGCGGAAGATTCATCAGGCAGTCGATGATGAGCCGATAGTTATCGGGTGCGTTCATCTCACCCCATGCCTGAATAAACTGACCTTTTTCCTGAAAGCGGTCGGCGAGATTGTCTGCGGATTTGAGGGCATATTCCTTCGCCCGTTCGTCGCCCGTGATCTCGTACGCCATCACGCAGGACAGGCCGTATAAGAATCCCATATCGTGAAAATGGACATTGATCTGTTTGTCCATCCGGTCAATAAAACTCGCGACCGTCTCCTCGGCAGCCGTGCGGTATTTCTGCTGCCCCGTCAACTGATACGCCAGCCAAAGCATGCCGCTCCAAAAACCCTCGGTCCAACCCTTGTTTTCGGTTTCCGGGTAGATATACAGGGGATCCGTGGTGGCGCTCGGAAAAACGCCGCCCTTATAAAGTTCCATCCCATGATCGATCCGCAAAAGTGCGGCATCCAAAGCCGCTTTCATTTTTTCCGGCGTCAGCTCTTTGGCCTTTTCAAACCACCGCTCGGGGTTTTTCAGTGTTTCGCAAACAGGTTGAGTCATGATTTTCTCCTTTAAAATGAATTTTTAATACTATGTTGCAATGACAAAATCAACTTTTTGATCATGGGACTCGACAGGAATCTGATCCACCAGCAGTTCTTTTCTGCACAGCACGACTGAAAATCCTTTATAATCGGTCAAAAATCGGTCGTAATACCCCTTACCGTATCCGATTCTGTATCCTTCCGCATCAGCACATAGGCATGGCAATACGGTGAGATCGATCATGGAAGTCGGAATGATATTCCCTTCTTTTTTCACGGTCGGTATCCCATATAAACCGTTTTCCAGTTCTTCAATATCGTTTATGGCCACAGCTTCCATGGCGTAATCCGGCAGACATCTCGGCACACACACCGTCTTATGAAGTCCAATCGCTGTTTTAATGATATCGCGCGTTGATACTTCATCTCCGACTGAAACATAACAAAAAACCGTTTTTGCCTCTTGAAACGCTTTGAGTGAAAGCAGTCGCTGCATTGCCGCAAGATCCGATTCGCCTCTTCGCTGTTCGGAAATCGCATGAGCTGTTCGCAGAGCCCATGCCCTCACTTCGTCCTTTTCATTCATAAAATGTTAAATGTCCGGTTATAAACGGCCATATCATGCTCCGTTTCTTTTAAAGATGCCGATAAAATCCGACTCCGCATAAAATTATACCGTTTCTCCCCGCAATGTCAAGCGCTCAACTACTGCATATCAAGATTAAAAGACCGCCTGCCGCAGAGAATCTCTGCGGCAGGCGGTTAACTTTAATTCAGAAATCGGTTCAATAAAATATGTTTTTATTCCTTGACCAGTTCCTTGACCGAAGTCGCAAGACCGGCCAGCGATTGAATCTCGGACGGAATGATAATCTTGGTGGACTGTCCCTCGCCGACTTTAGCCAGCGCTTCCAAGCTCTTAAGGGCGATGATCTGCTGCGTAGGCGCAGATTCGTTCAGCATTTTGATACCGTCGGCAAGTGCGGACTGCACCTTCAAAATGGCTGATGCTTCACCTTCGGCCTCGCGCATTCTCTTTTCCTTCTCGGCTTCAGCTGCAAGAATGATGGCTTGCTTTTCACCTTCAGCCGAAAGAATCGCGGACTGCTTTTGGCCCTCGGCCACAAGGATGGCAGAGTTCTTTTCGCCTTCGGCACGCAGAATTGCTTCACGGCGTTCACGCTCGGCCTTCATCTGACGCTCCATCGCGTTTTGAATTTCTTTCGGCGGCAGAATGTTCTTGAGTTCGACACGGGTGACTTTAATGCCCCACGGGTCGGTTGCAACGTCGAGGATCACGCGGATCTTGGTGTTGATGGTATCGCGTGAAGTCAACGTTTGATCGAGTTCCATCTCACCGATGATATTACGAAGTGTCGTGGCCGTCAGATTTTCGATTGCAAACATCGGATTTTCGACGCCGTAAGAGAACATCTTAGGATCGGTGACCTGGAAATAGACGACTGTGTCGATCTGCATCGTGACGTTATCTTTGGTGATAACGGGCTGCGGCGGGAAATCGACGATACGCTCTTTCAAAGAGACCTTTTTAGAGACGCGGTCAAAGAACGGAATCTTCGCGTGAAGACCGGTCTGCCAGGTGGTGTAATATGCGCCGAGTCGCTCGATGACGAAGGCATGTGCCTGCGGAACGACTTTAATGTTCGACACTAAAATAATCAAAACGAAAAGGGCGACAATACCGATTGCGATGCCGCCGCCGACGCCGATAGCTGCATAAATCATAAGTAATCCTCCTGTCTGTTATAACTGCTTGCCCGTCGTGATGAATTTCTCACGACTGCTTCTTGACAAACAGTTTCGTGCCCTGCATGTCTTTAACGATGACGACTTCCCCGGCGGAAATGCTTCCGCCGTCGATGTCGACCGCGTTCCAAACGAGACCGTTGGCATTAACGGTACCCATCGTATGCGGTTCAATCGGCGTCAAGACAACCGCTTCGGCGCCGATATTGCGGTCGGCGTTAGTCGGTTCTTTTTGCTCTCGCAGTTTGCGCGCCAAAGGCCGTGTTGCAACCAAAGTTACACCGGAAACCACGATGAACAAGACGATCTGAAGCCACAACGGTGCACTGAGCAACGTTGCGATACCGGCGATTAAAGCACCGGCGGCAAACCAGATGCTGATCAGTCCGGCGGATATACCCTCGACAAGCAAGGTTACCACGAAAACACCGGCCCACACCCAGATCATGGGATCCATAAAAACACCCCTTTCAAAGGCATCCAATTGATTTTTAAAAATCTTCAATTGGCCGGTTATATGTGCCGGGTAAACGACCCGGATTTCATTCCTGTCATTTTACCCGCATTTATTGTACCACAATCGTTCACAAAGTGCAATAAAAATCGGGCAAATATTCGACAAATATTGTAAATTCCTCTGTTTCCATTATTTGAGATTCAACGAATATGCCTTTTAAAGATATTGACACCAACCGAAGAATATGATAAAATCAAAAACCGCCGGTAACTACCGGCTCAAACGGCTTGCTAAAGCAAGCCATCGTGGTCATAACGTCCGGTGAAAAATTAATACGGAGAGGTATCGAAGTGGTCATAACGGGGCTGACTCGAAATCAAATGCGGTGTTTGGAAGCGCAGGGCTGAAAAACCTTGATACGGCGGGGTTTCTGCCGGGTAGTTGAAAACAAAATACGGTGAGTTCTCTCCATCAGTTCTCTCCAAAGCGCAAACCTTTGAGAATTGATGTTGAAGATAGATACGGAGAGGTATCGAAGCGGTCATAACGGGGCTGACTCGAAATCAAAACCGTTTTTCGTAAGCCTCTTCTCGGAAAGCCTTGATATTACTGGGTTTTTCGGGGTTTCACAATTTCATATTTTACTCGTTCTCCCCATCCGTTCTCTCCAATTTCCGAGGTGAGCTGATGTGAGAAATATACGGAGCGGTATCGAAGTGGTCATAACGGGACTGACTCGAAATCAAATGCGGTGTTTGGAAGCGCAGGGCTGAAAAACCTTGATAC